>CAUSYJ010000175.1:0-3803 GCA_963535845.1 uncultured Alloprevotella sp. | reverse complement strand
TGAGTGCTTGCAGTAGGAAGTTCGGAAAATTGGCAATCGAACCAAATCGGTCCGGCGTTCCGTCGTCTGAATTTCCGTCATTCGGGAGCTCATACCTCACTTGTTTTTTCGCATCTTCGAAAAGGCTATTGAGCGTATGGGCTGCACCATCTTCTTCTGTCTCAATCAGTTTTCCATTGTCCTTGCCGAAGGCCTCGCCCAACGCCTCGAAATGCCGATGTCGGAGTTCTGCCCACTGGTCGTCGAAAATAATTCTCCTTTGCTCAATCGAGAAATTCATCTGCACGTAGGAATTCATGTCAGCACAAGCCTCCCAAATCCAGTGGAAGAGGGGATGCTCTTCAGGCTGCAGTTTGCTCATCAACGTGGCTTTGAGCACTTCATGCTTTTCCAGTTGCTCTCCGCGCGTGTTCATGATCTCAAAATAATGGTTCAGTTGAGTATCATGCGGGAGTGGAATGCGTAGAATCGTCACCTGATTAAAAAGGTAGTCGGCAAATTGCGCTTTATCCAATCCTTTGGCTTCGAGAACAGGGATCAGATGTTTTTTAAGCAAAGCATATACATTCACTATATTTCGTGCTGCGGGATGTTCGGATTGCATGCCCTCTTGAAGCCTTCTGAGTGCCTCATCTGCCTCTTTTCGGTGCTCGTAAGACAGATTCGGTTGCTTGAACCAGTCTGCCTTTCCTTCGTGGTTCAACAGACTCGCCAAAATGGTCAGCGTTGTCAAACGTTGTTGGCCGTCTATCATTTCGAAATAGGTTGTCCCATTCACATTTCGAACAAATACAACAGCCGAACCGATATAGTATTTTTGATTGCTGTTTTTTTGCGCGTAGTCTGAGACATCCTCCAGCAACTGCAAGGTCTCTCTTTCTCCCCAATCATAGTTGCGTTGATAAATGGGAATCACATATTGTCCATCTGACAGAAATTCCCTTACAGTCAGTTGCTTAACTTCACTATCAATTTTTACCATCATAGTACTTGTTGTATGCTTTGAATCTTTGCTCTATTTCCTCATAGCCGGAGCGTTTCTCGGCTCTTACTGCTTCAATGTTGACGTTGATGAGGTCATACGGTGTTTTGGCTTCATGGATTTTCCTGAACAAACTCCCCCATTGGGCAGCGTATTTGTCCACGGAGGCCAGTCGTACAGCCGATAATTTCAGCCGAAGTTTATAAGCCCAAATGAAGAATAGAGGTATAATCTTGTCGAATTCTTCTTCACCAAATCGGTCAACGTAGTACAGCAGTAGCGTATAGAACATACTCCTGACATACCTGTCCCCTGTTCTTTCGCAGCCCTTATAAGAAGTGATCAACTTTAAAATCTCCAGTGCCGGGCTTCCTTTGGGCAGGGTTTGGGGGTATTGATGCACACGCTCATATAAATTCGTATAATGGCTAATCATTTCGAAGAATCGCCCTCCGTTGATGATCTGATGGTCGAGATTGAAGGGATAAGCCATGTGCCGGTTGTCGATCGCGCGGACTTGATCTTCATTGTACATCTTCGTGAAGACGTGTGCCATGATTTCCATCTGACAGAAGGGGTAGCGCTTGCCGTCTTTCAGCGAAATGCCCTTGAACAAATCTGTGTGTTCCTTCGTAAACTCTTTCGCCGTTTTTCCCTTCGACCATCTTTTGGCTCGAAACAAGGTGAGAAAGAGCCTTTTCAGGTGCCAAGTAGGTTGTTTTTGCCACTCGTCAATATGCTTACTTTCCTCCTCTGTGAGCGAAGACATTTCCCTCAAGTGGTAGGCTTTCAGCAGGTCATGCGGTGCCAAATCTTTTCCGCGGGCATTTTGCGAATCGAAAAATTGGAAGGCTTCTGAGAGATCATCCAAATTCACAACCACAAATTCGCACTTCGTCAATAGGAAATCGAACAGTTGCGGATCAAAATCTGTCTTGCGCCGCTCTATGGTATGAATGTTCTCAACAATGTTGTGCAGAGAATGATGGTTGCTAAACGAGACTTGTTCCGAAAACTTCGTGATCTTATCGACGAACTCTTTATTGGCGGACTTCATTTTGTCGTCTTCCAAACAATCGAACATGACACGAATTAGCAAAGCCAAAGTGAGAATACGTTGTTGACCGTCAACAATTGCGTTCTTGTACAGAACCAGCGTTCCCAGTCTGTAATGCTGCTGTGTTCGAAAGGTGATCAGATCAGAGATCAGTTGGTTGACATGCTTTGCTGTCCATTTGTAAGGTCTTTGATAGGGCGGAATCGTCAACAGATCAAAAGGTAGCTCTCCAATAGGGGTGATGCTCACTTTCAACTGCTCGGGCTTCTCTTCTTTTAGGTAGTCTGAATTGTTTCCCATTACTTCGGTTTTAGGGTGTGATGCAAAAAAGTTCTCGTGGGCGTATACAGCTTAGCATGGGAGTTGCCTCCTTTGAACACGGGTCGCAGTATATCTCTAATTTGGGGCGTCGCGCAGCAGGTTGCAGACTATGGCAAAAAGCCCAGTAGTTCCCACTTTACGCGTTCTTATCGGTTATACTTATTCCACATTCTCTTGATGATCCCGGCAATCTCCTTGCGGAGCCAAAGCGGTTCCAGTACCTCCAAGTTTTCTCCATGCCAAAGCAGTTCTTGTTGAAAGTCAAAGGTCGGGCGCACCTGCAGGGAAAAGATGCTATATTCGTCTGTTCGCTCGCACTCCTGTTGTGATTCATGTATAGGCAAGTCGCGGAGATAGTTTGCTTGGATGGTATTAACCTTGATTTTTACGTCCCGTTTCGGGCAATCTTCCATGGCGATCACGCCGATGCAACCATTGAAGTATTCCTGTGGAACAAAGTCCTCCGGGTAGTCAAAAGAGCAACTCGACAAGCGGAAATCCCGAATACGGTCGAGGCAGAAAACCATGTTGAGTTTGTCCGAACCGGTACGCCCCACCATATACCAGCGTTGTCTAAATAGTTTGACACACAACGGCATCACGCGATGTTCTCGCTCCCGCTCTTTCCGATAGTTGAAATAGCGAATATGGACAAAACGTTTTTTCTTCATTGCGTCGACAATCGGTTCCAAATACTTACGTCCGCTCGGTACTTCCTCGAGAAGTATGCACTCTTTGAGAGACTTGCATTCGAGCAGCGAGTTGCTCACCGACAGTGTACTCAGCAGCCATTGCGCTATGCTGCGCTCCTTTATATCCTCCCGATTGGCAATATAATACCGATAGGGGGCCGACTTTTCGCATCGGATGAACAGGCCGAAGGTGTCGGCGATGTGGTCCCGCCATTTGTGGAATGTGCGCTTTTGCAGAGCTTCGCCATTGCTCATCTCCTCATAGTCCATCCAGCGTCTGTTCAATTCTTCGAAAGTCAGCTTTTGGGCTTTGTCGAGTGTTTCCACTATCCACACGAGCTTATTGGTCTGATTGAGTGCCATAGTCGTT
The DNA here is from genome assembly GCA_963535845.1 of uncultured Alloprevotella sp. GTDB lineage: Bacteria > Bacteroidota > Bacteroidia > Bacteroidales > Bacteroidaceae > Alloprevotella. The sequence continues at coordinate 381 of CAUSYJ010000175.1, read as the reverse complement.
CTATCCCTTTGTGTGAAATATAACTTTAACGACTGCAAAGTTAGGATTAGGGTGTGCCATATTCGTTCATACCTGAAGTTTTTTTTCTGGGAAATTGATTTTTTCGTGGTTTTTCATTGAAAAATAGTAGTCTTCTTGAGAAAACAGCCTCGCAATGTTATACCATAAGGAGTGTACGCCGGTTCAAGTCGTAGTGTGTAGCAGAAAAAGAACCGCCGAGCAACTGATACTTTATGAGCCCTTTTGCTGCCGGTCGATAACCAACCGCAGAAAGGGAGTGCCCGATTCAAAAAAGAAATCCGCAACGCTCATAGACGAGCATTGCGGATGAGGCTGTTTCTAATTTAGAAGTAGATCGAACGACTGCAGTTTTGAAGTCGT
>CAUSYJ010000174.1:0-3807 GCA_963535845.1 uncultured Alloprevotella sp. | reverse complement strand
GAAACGAAGGCCACCACCGCCGGCCAACAAGTGAAATCTACCATTTCGATGTAACCGACTGCCTGCGCAGTATGAAAAGAGATCTATTTGTTCTGCTACTCTGCATCTGCACCCTGGGTTTTGTTGCCTGCTCCCACAAAGGAAACGGCGAAAAAGTAACCTATCGATTTGCACCGATAATTGGTCAATCGATGGAATACACGACAACTTCAGTTATTGAAACGAGCTTCTTTTGGCAACCCATCACTTTCACCAACAAGGTGAAAACAAAGGAGACCCCCATTTCAAAGGAGAACGGAATCTTTACCCTCATGTCGCAGATTGAAGACTTGTCGACGACTGTAAGCGATCCCAAAGCGAACGCAGCCATCCAAGAAAAAGTCCAATCAACCAAGGCGAAAATCATCGGCACGCACATCTTCACCAAGGTCGACGAGCAAGGCAACGTCGTGGCAGAGCCGCACTACGAAGGCATTAGCGCAGAAGAAGCAAAAATATTGACGCAAGACAATCTCGGCATAGAGATGGTCTACCGCATGAAGTTCTTCCCCGAACACGCCATCACAGCAGGAGACACCTGGGAGAACGAAATGCAAACAAACCGAGCCAGAGTTAATATCAAATTTAAACTCGAACAGCTGGACGACACTTCCATGACGGTGAGTTTCACCGGCACGGTACAATCCACCATTAAAGAAAACAAGAAATGGGTTCTTCAGGTGGAAGGCAAAAGGCAATTCGATCGCTCTACCGGCGTACCGATCCCGGGCACCTCGAAAGTAAAAATGACAGGGGACTTTGATCAAGAAGGTGGAAAAATCACCATCACGTCCACGATGTAAACCCTGACTCACCTCCCATACCCCACACTGGCCCAAGCCCTGCCACCTTCTACAAGGACAATGCGCAGGGGGATGTGTTGTTACCTATTGAGCCACTTCTTCATGCGCTGAGAATGCCTCTTCAACTCAAGCACAACGGCAACTTCCCATCGCAGGGCAACCCACTTTTAGAAGTTTCGGGAAACGGCAACACGGCCGCATACAACAACAGCCGATCACATTGCGTGATCGGCTGTTCTCTTTCCATTACAATATTCTTTTTTTCGTCAAGTAAAGGTCAGCACCACCTTGCCGGATGCTCCGCCGGAGGCCACTTTTCGCAGTGCATCGTTCGTTTCGGCGAAGGGGAACACCTGACCCACCGAAGGTTGGATACCTTTTTCGCCAATCAAGCGCGAAACTTCGGCTAACTGACGGCCATTGCTTTGCACGAACAAGAATTCGTAACTTACGCCCAGCTGTCTTGCCTTTCTTTCTACGCCGAACGCCGCCAAAGCTAAGAGCCAACGCTTCCAAGTGGGCAAACCAAATCGCTGCGCAAAACGACCGTTCGGCATCCCTCTGAGCGAAACGATTTTTCCGCCGCGACGCAACAACTGCATTTGTCGTTCTAATTCCTTTCCGCCCAGACTATCCAACACATAATCTACCGGCTCCAGCACCTCCAAATAGTCTTCCTCGCGATAGTCGAGATAGCGATCTGCCCCCAAAGCCATGACGCGCTCACGGCTCGCGCTGTTGCCATTGGTGTACACCTTCAGTCCGCGTGCCTTGGCGAGGGGAATCGCCATTGCACCGAGCCCACCGGAACCACCCGAGATAAAAATGCTCGAACCGGGCTTCGCCTCCAGCAAATCCAAAGCTTGGTAGGCCGTCAACGCCGTCAGCGAGATACTGGCCGCCTCTTCAAAACTCAAACCTTCGGGCATACGTGCCACAGCGTCAGCCGGCACGGCCACGTATTCGGCGAAAGCTCCGGGGCGCGAGATGGGAAGACGCGCAAACACCGCATCGCCCACCGCAAAATCGCTCACTTCGCTGCCCACTTCCACGATCACGCCGGCACACTCGTTGCCCATCGTCTGCGGCAGCGCATAAGGCGTGATCATTTTCACATCACCGCGTGTGATCATATTGTCCAGAGGGTTCACGCCGGCGGCCTTCACCTCGATCAGCACCTCCGTCGGCGCCACCTGTGGGCGCGGCAGATCCACGCAATTCAAGGCCAGATTCTTTTTGTCGTATTGTTGGAGTTGAAAAGCTTTCATCTGATTATTTCGTTTCGCTTGTGGTTACGTTCTTTTCGCTCGCCTTATAGAAGGCTGTGGCTTGTATGCTAAACAGTTCGGGTGCTTGGAATATGGCACCGTGTCCTGCTCCCTCAATGATGGTCAGTGTGGCATTCGGCAGGCGATGCGCCATGTCGTAGCTACCCGCCGTCGGCACCATGCGGTCGTTGTCGCCGTTCACCACCCAAATGCGGTGCTGCACTCCCGATAAATCTTGGGGAGCGGACTTCGCCCAAGCCACCACGGCTTTCAACTGCCGTCTCAAGGCCGAGAGGGTTGTCGACTTGTCGCGATCGCGACGCAGCGCCGTGCGCAAAATGAAGGCTTTGGCGCGATGTTTGGCTTCGGAAGTCGAGGGGAAGAATAAATAATAGCGCGGATCGCGCCCTGTGCACAGACCGCGCAACATATCGTAGTAGGTGATGCGCGGCACGCGTGCAATGCCATTATCTCCCGCAGGCCCCGTGCCGGCCAAGATGACGCGATCCACCAACTCCGGTGCCTGCGCCAAGAGCGACTGCGCCACAAAACCGCCCAAAGAAAGCCCGAGCAGATGCACTTTCGTGTAGCCCAAAGCACGAATGAACGCAATCGTTTCGCGCGCCATCTCCTCGACAGTGGTTGCACACTTTCCGGCCGATAGACCCATGCCGGGATAGTCAAAACTAATCACCTTGAAATCTGCAGCCAGCGCATCCATCAACTGCGGATCGCAATTATCTAAGTTCGCCGCAAGGTGGTTGAGGTAAACAATGGGCGTGCCCTCGGCCGTGCCGATACTGCGATAAGCCACTGCGGCTCCGTCAACTTCTACAAACTTTGTGGGGGTATCAATGTAATGTTCTTTCATCGTGAGTGCTTTGTTTTTGATTACGGTGCAAAGGACGCACTTTTCATTCACTCCCACACGACAAGTTTTTGTCAACCCTGCAAAAGCCGCTTGCGAATGAGGGTCACGTTTTGCCGACTCAGCCCTAAATAGCTCGACAAATCGGCCACCGAAATTCGCGGCATCAGCGCCCCGAAGTTTTTCAAAAACAGGCGATAACGCTCTTCGCCGTTGCGAATAAGCAAAGATTCGGTGTGCGCCAACAAGCGAGCGTATTCGTGCTCAATCAAATAGCGCACCAAACGTTCGAGCTCCGCATGAACCGTGCGCAGTTTGCCGAGATACTCGTAACTGAAGGCCACCACAATGGTGTCTTCCAACGCCTCGAAACTGAAATGCGAAGGCCGCGGAGACTCCAACGAGGTGTAGTGGGTGGAAAACTCGCCTTCTGCCACAAAATTGACGGTGATGTCTTCGATCGCCGTGGGATAGTAAGCCCGCACCAGTCCTTCGATGACCAAATGCGCCTCGTCGGGCACCACACCGGCCTTCAACAGCAGTTCGCGCTTCTTGAAACGCACAATGCGCCATCCCAAGGACAGCGCATCGAGGAGACCGGGCGATAAATCGGGACAGAAACGATGCAGCTGCTCGCGACAGCGCACAAAAATTTGTCGATCTGTGAGCGGAGTTTCTATCGTTTGTTCCATAGTGGTCTGTTGTGTTGGGGTGAACTGATAAGGGGTTCCGCGGACAAGGCCCGATGCGCTCTCAACGCACGCTTCACTTCTTTCGCAACTCCCAAAAGGCCACTGCCGAAGCCGCGGCCACATTGAGCGAGTCCACG
>CAUSYJ010000173.1:0-3817 GCA_963535845.1 uncultured Alloprevotella sp. | reverse complement strand
TGTCCCCAAAACGTGTGTAAGCTCCAAAGTTCTTATATTTGTGGTGAAATCAAAAACCAAATCAAGAACAATGAAGCTTACAACGGAACAAAGATCGGAAATTACTTCCGAAATGGCCTCATTCGAAGTCAGCTCTGAAATAAGTCCTTTGTCGTAAGCTTCATTGTTGTTTGATTCTTTAAGGCCCCACAAGTTTAAGAACTTGGGAGCCACACATTACCCATTATTTCAATGCTCCACACGTTTCGCTACCCATCACTTGCCTAAAAAACAAGATAGATCCGATCCGTGTTTACTCCTCCTTGTGCTGTGGTCGTCCGGTAGACTTTCACCTCTTCTTTTTCAAGTATTGGAGCATATATGACACCGAATTTACTACTATTTTTAATTTCACAAAGAGAGGAAGCCAGATATTTAACTGTAGAAGAGGTGCTGAAAAACAAATTGGGGATACAAAAACCGACATCATCCACTTCATCATCGAAATCAACGAAGGTCAAACAACAAATAGCCTTTTCTCATTCATCGATGAGTAAATCTTTCGAAAGTAAGCTTCACTATCTAAGAGTAACCTTTGAGCAATTGATGCAAGGTATAAAGAAACTTCTTCATCGCAGAAATAACGCTGCAGAAACTCAACGCTGCTATACCTGCTTACCAATGGAATTTCCTCAAACTGCCCATCGAGGAACTTCACCTTTGAAATCTGATCAAACAATTCTTGGTTAAGAATCTTACTGTGAACTTCTGCTGTTATAAATTTCATCCTTGTTGTTTCCATCCTACTTTCTTATTGGGTTCAAATTAGAACGACGCTAATGCGTAGCTCCATCTAAATTCATTACTCCACTACTTTTTCTGTCCCGAGTCCTTTGCAACTCATCCACCAACCCACGTTTCGCCAAGAGCTCCTTTAGCACCTCCACCGTCACACGATCTGTGGTCGAAATGCGACAAGGGGACAAACCATATTTCGCCAGTAAGCCATCTTTCAGTGCATCTCGGTGCTGCTGAATGCTATTTCCGCCGTGAAAGCCCCAACCGTCTACCTCTATGGGAAGTACGGGTCGTTTCGTGATCACATTGTAGATCAAAAAGTCTACGTGCGAAAAAGGACTCTCCACAAAAGCACGCTCTTCCGCGTCCAGAAGTGCCGGATCGGCGATCAGTTTCGAAAGGGGATAGTGGCACACAACTGCAAGCGCGCTGCGCCCCATTTCGGACAACGCTTGTTGCAAAGCATCGTAGAGCAAGTTCTCGGAAAGATGGCCCGAAACAGCCGAATGCGTTGTTTGATACCTCAACCGCTCTGCAGAATACTGTTGATAAAGCAGGTCAAAAACAGAGTGCAATTGACTTTCACGCACTTCAAAGTTGTTGTACCGAATATAATTGATCAACTGTGCCAAGTTACTCTCCTCTGGCAGCTCATTTCCGGTGGCGATCACACAAAGCCGTGTCTTGGCACGCGAAATCGCCACATTCAGCAAGTTCGCGTCGTCCGAAAAGTCCGTCGGCGCATTGTCCACCATACTCATGATGATCGTGTCGCACTCTCTCCCTTGGTACTTGTGCACCGTACTGGCCAGCTCTTGCCCCACAGCCCGATTGATCGCCTCCGCCTGATCGCGATAAGGCGTGATGACGCCCAAACTCCCTTTGCCCATGTATTCGGGCAGCACTTCTTGCATGAGCACATCGATCTCGCGCTGATTGAAATGTCCGCGCGCATGATTGCCTTCCACCGTGCGCACCACCTGCAGCACCTTGCTCTCCCCCTTATCGGTCGTCATCGAAAGCAGTGCGCCGTCATAAAATCGCTGATTGCAAAAACCGATGATCTTCGGATGGCAACGATAGTGCTCACGCAGCAACGTGGTGGGCGCATCTCGGAAAACCTCGATGCACGATTGCAAAAAACTGCACTTCACCGCGTCGTAACAATCCCCCACCGCATAATTCGCGCGCACCGCACCGTGGGCCAGCGCATCTGCTTGACTCACCACATTGGGCAACTGCTTGCTGTCGCCCACGATCACCGCATTCATGGCGCACGACAAGGCCAAAGCCCCGGTTTTGATGTCCACTTGCGAAGCCTCGTCCATGATCACATAGTCAAACACATAGTCCGAATGAATGTTCGTGTTCGACTTGTACGTACTACTCAGCACCACGGGATATTCCTTCAAAAACGCTTCGGTATTCGCCTTGATGCCACTCACGGTAAACTGCCGACGGGCGCCTCCGCCGAAACGCTCGGCCATCTTGTGTTTGAGCATTTGCCGCGACGACGTGGTAAGTGCTTCGAGCGCCACCTCCAGCTCCAACGCCTGCAAGCGCTCTTCACGCATCGCCAGTTCATGCTCTATCTCCGCCTTACGCACACGATAGAAAGCCTTCTCCAAACCGGCGATCACCTCCATAGCCTCTCCTTTGAGGAACGAGAACAGGCGAAAGCCGAACATCAAAGCCCATTTCAGGCGCACCCACGTCCCCACCTTTCGTCCCTGCTCCACATGTTGGCGATAGGCCGTGAGCAACTTCATCAGTTGCGCTGCCGATAAGCGCGCCAGCCGCCCGTCTTCCGACAAGGTCTCGCCACCCAGCAGGTCGTTGTATTGCTGTTCGCGCAGCAGCGCATCGTATTCCGCCTTTAGTTGCGCCCGCATCGTTTGGTCTTCAAAGCCTTGCGACACCGTTTGTAGCGCTCGTCGTGCCAACTCCCTCACCGGCTTCTCCTCCGCCAAAGCCCAATCGCTCAGCTCCGGATAATGCGAACTTTGCGAACGCACAAACGCCACCTTGTTTTCCGCATTTCCCAACTGCGCCACGACAAAGCCCAAACCTTCGCGATGGAGTTTCTCGGCCACATTGACCACGGCCGAATTATTGTTCGACACCACCAACACCGTTTTGTCCGCCAAGAGCAAATTCGCAATGATATTGAGAATCGTCTGCGTTTTCCCCGTACCCGGAGGCCCTTGCACGATACTCACCTGATGGCACAAAGCCGCTTCCACCGCGGCCTGCTGACTCGCGTTGCACCCGAAGGGATAATAAACCACTTTGGGCAGCGCACGCACCGCCAATTTTCGCTTCGCGCCGAGATACTGCGCCAAAGGTACATTGTCTCGCTTCACATCCACACAAGCATAGCCCTTCGCCAAACTATTGTTCCCCTCCTCGTCGCAAAGTCCCGTTTCGTCAGCCAACTTTCGCAAATAGTCCCACACGCCACCGCCGATTTGATCCACCGGCGTGCGCGTCACATACACCTGCCTGCCGTCGAGACACTCCACAAAACCATTCGTGTGCGTCACGCGATAGAACTTCTCCTGCGGCGTAGAGAAACAAAGCAACTCGGCCACATCACCGATTCGCTTATTGTTGACATACATCCCCTTTTCCTCAAGGTCGATCACCTCGGGATCAGAAAGAACGAGCAAGCGCGCTTTGTTGTATTGAAAAAATCGGGGCGACGTCGCAAAACGTACCGTCCAACCTCCGCTATAGTTGGCCTTAATATAGGCCACCTGCTCGGTGATGAACATACTCCGCTCCCCTCGCTTTCCCAAATCTATGATCATGTATTGTCTTGCGTCCATATTTTCTATTCGTTTGTAAAACAAAGTTTTCTGCACCTCCTCCAAAGTCTGTTCCGATTCGAAAACATCCCTTGTGCAGTCCGTCGAAGGCGCATCCCCCTTTCCTTTTGACACGCCTCTAAATCTCGAAGCAAGATGCTTGAATGGGGATATGCCCTGTTCGTGTCTTCTAGAAATGACTACAGAACGAGCGTCAAAAGACAGTTGCGAGT
>CAUSYJ010000172.1:0-3834 GCA_963535845.1 uncultured Alloprevotella sp. | reverse complement strand
CTCTTTATTGTATATAGTCAGAAGAAATGCTTACTTTTGCATAAGAATACTAAACCTATTGCTACAAATGAAACAGATATTTAATGGACGGATCCTCACTCCAGAAGGCTGGCTAGAAGGTGGCTCTGTGATTGTTGAGGGCAACAAAATTCTTGAAGTTTCAAATAGCGACCTCCCCATTGCTGGAGCTGAGCGCATAGATGCTAAGGGAGGCGACATCGTCCCTGGTGGAATAGAACAGCACTGCCATGGCGGTGGTGGCCGTGACTTCATGGAAGGTACCGAAGAAGCTTTTCGGGTTGCGATAGATGCGCACATGCAGCATGGCACCACGGCTATCTACCCCACTCTTTCGTCTTCAACGATGCCCATGATTTATGCGGCGGTAAGCACAACGGAGAAGATGATGAAAGAGGAAAATACGCCTGTCATGGGACTTCATCTTGAAGGACACTACCTTAATATAGATATGGCTGGTGGCCAAAACCCTGCAAATATTAAGGATCCAGATCCTGAAGAATATATTCCTCTCCTCGATAGCACGAATTGCATTAAGCGCTGGAGTGCTGCCCCTGAACTTCCGGGTGCTTTAGAATTTGGTAAATGCTGTCGTAAACATGGAGTGCTCAATGCTATTGCGCACACAAAGGCTGACTTCGACCAAGTGAAGGCAGGTTTACAAGTAGGTTTCACACATGCCAATCACTTCTATAACGCCATGCGCGGTTTCTACAAAGTACGTGAATTTAAGCATGCTGGAACTGTTGAGGCTATCTATGATATGGATGAGATTACGGTAGAAATGATTGCGGACGGTATCCATGTGCCCCCCGTCATCCTCAATATGATCTACAAGTTCAAAGGCGTAGAAAGAACTAGCATGATTACCGACTCTTTAGCCGTTGCTGCCAGCGACACTACTAAGTGTTTCGATCCAGGAACTATTATTGAAGATGGTGTTTGCAAACTGGCAGATCGTTCTGCCATAGCAGGATCTGTAGCTACAATGGATCGCCTCGTTCGTACGGCAGTTCAGCAAGCTCACATACCAATGGAAGACGCCATTCGCATGGTAAGCGAAACGCCTGCAAAAATCATGGGCATCTATGATCGCAAAGGCTCGCTTCAAAAGGGGAAAGATGCTGACATTGTCATCTATGATAAGGAGCAACAACTCCACTTCGTTATGGCAATGGGACGTATCGCACGAAATGATTTATAATACTAAGAATAACGGGAGACGCAAGTGCTCCCGTTTACTTATCACTCTCTTTCTTACATATTCATGAATTCTTTCCTTTACAGCCAACCAGTGCTCGACTTGATTACCATTGCGACAGAATATTGCAAGCAAGTGGAGCAGACAGAAGGAGAAGAACGCAACCACTTTATTGAAGTGATGCGCGGTATTCTACCTATGATTTACCTCAAAATGTCTCTATTGGGAGATATTCCAGAAATTCCTGGTTTCAATGAAGGAAAACTTACCGAGGCGGACTACGATTATATCCGCCACAATGTCGCAGCTATTTTAGCTGAACGAGACGATTATTTGGACGTATTTGTAGAGGATTTCAAATACTCAGACCAACCAGTACTTTGTACTATCAGTGAGAATTTAGCAGATATTTATCAGGTTCTTAGAGAATTAGTCGAAACTTTCCGTGAAGGTTTCGAAGAACCTATGCAAGTAGCACTCTTCGAAGCTATTGAAAAATTCAAACTTTACTGGGGACAGACGCTTCTTAATGCTCTTCGAGCTTTGCATGATGCTCAATTCGGAGGAAACTATCAAGAATGAAACAACTCTTCATTAAGACCGATAAAAAATTCATTGCAGGATTGCCGCGCTTCAAGTATGAAGGGCGCATCGTTGTCATTCAAAGTGAAGCAGAAGCAGAACGAGCTGTGGCCGCACTTGAGAAATCCAAGATTTTAGGAATAGATACTGAAACTCGCCCATCTTTCCGTAAAGGCGTGTTTCACCAAGTTGCACTGTTGCAAATTGCAACCGAAGACATTTGCTTTCTTTTTCGCCTCAACTCCTTTGGCTTCATTCCCTCATTGCGCAAACTATTAGCCAACAAAGAGATTTTAAAAGTTGGTCTTTCGTTAAAAGACGACATCCACATGCTGGCTCAACGACATGCCTTTATTTCTGGCCGGTTTCTTGATTTGCAGGACTATGTAAAAGAAATGGGTATTCAAGACATGAGCCTTCAGAAAATCTTTGCAAATGTTTTTCATCAACGGATTTCAAAGAGCGCTCAACTTAGTAATTGGGAAGCTGATATTCTTAGCCCCGCGCAAAAAACATATGCAGCTACAGATGCGTATTCCTGTATCATGCTCTACAACGAACTTAAACATTTACGCGAAACAGGCTTTACACTGCTAAAACCTCAGCCTGCCGCAGAAACACTCCAATAAGCCTTCAATAACAGAAACGAAAGATAGCCAAAACAATTATTTTCGTTTCATCCTTCCTTTTGTAAACTATTCAAAAATATATGTATCCAACCATCCAATTACGTCACGGAAAAGCCGAAAGTCTTAAACGTTTCCATCCTTGGATATTCTCTGGTGCCATCCAAAGAATGCCCGACAATCTCACTGAAGGCCAGTTAGTAAGAGTCATTGACCACAAAGGAGAATTTTTAGCTATCGGACATTATCAAATTGGATCTATCGCTATACGCGTATTGTCCTTTGTTGAACGTAAAATCGATAATGAATTCTGGAAAGAACGTCTTTCCGAAGCGTTCAATATGCGTTGTTCAATTGGATTGGTAGGGCGTGAAGATAACAACACTCTTCGTCTTGTTCATGGAGAAGGTGACCAACTACCAGGCCTCATCATCGACTTATATGGTAAAACTGCAGTGATGCAAGCCCATTCCGTTGGTATGCACCTCTATCGTAAAGAAATAGCAGCTGCGCTCATTGACGTTTGCAAAGGGATTATCGAAAATGTCTACTATAAGTCCGAAACCACACTTCCCTTCAAGGCAGATCTACACGAGAAGGACGGTTTTATCATTGGGGGCAACGAGGATAACATAGCCATAGAATACGGACTCAAGTTCCATATCGATTGGCTTCGAGGGCAAAAAACGGGCTTCTTCATTGATCAGCGAGAGAATCGAAAGCTCTTGGAACAGTACTCCATGGGAAAGAACGTGCTTAATATGTTTTGCTACACAGGTGGATTCAGTGTTTACGCACTCCGAGGTGGAGCCACACGCGTCACTAGTGTAGATAGTAGTGCTAAAGCAATAGATCTGACGCGAGCAAATGCAGAACTCAATTTCCCAGGTGACAGCCGACATGATGCTTATGCAGAAGACGCGTTCAAATTCCTTGAAAGGGCAGGCGACGATTACGAACTTATCGTCCTTGATCCTCCAGCATTTGCGAAACACAAGGGCGCGCTTCGCAATGCACTCAAAGGCTACACGCGCCTTAATGCTATTGCCATTTCTAAAATCCGTAAAGGCGGAATCATCTTTACTTTCAGCTGTTCGCAGGCCGTGAATAAAGACCAATTCCGCTTAGCAGTCTTTACAGCAGCAGCACAAGCTGGTCGCCATGTCCGCATCTTACATCAGCTGCATCAACCAGCCGACCATCCCATCAATATCTATCACCCTGAAGGGGAGTATCTAAAGGGACTTGTTTTAGAGGTAGAATAAGGGAAATTGCATTTTTTTTGAAAAATCCTTGGTTGGTCGAAAACTTTATACTAACTTTGCACTCGCAAACGGGAGATAATATCCTGAATATCGCGGAGTGGAGCAGTTGGTAGCTCGCCAGGCTCATAACCTGGAGGTCGTT
>CAUSYJ010000171.1:0-3835 GCA_963535845.1 uncultured Alloprevotella sp. | reverse complement strand
AAAGGACCATTGACACACAGCTTGCATTGTTCTGAATTCGTCGAACTCACGTTAATTAGAAGAACTCTTATAAAGAATTACTTTTTCCAATCTTTATATGGATAGATACGTAGCGAAGAATTATAATACTTGCGATCGCCGGTAACTTCCGCTCCTAAAAAACTGGGGTGTTCAAAGGATTCGGTTTCGCTTTTTAGTTCCACTTCTGCCACAACCAATCCATCGTTATCGCCATGAAACTCATCGACTTCAAAGACATGATTGCCGACTGGAACAAGCCAGCGCGTTTTATCTACTATCCCCGGCTCACAAAGCATCATCAGCGAGAGCGCTTCATCCTTTGTAATTTCTTTTTCAAATTCGTAGCGCGACAATCCATTATTCCGACTTGGTCCTTTAATCGTCAGAAATCCCTGTTCATTGCGCAAGCGCACACGCACGGTACGCCCCTTCCCCGAACAGATATATCCCTGAATGATTCGAGAATGGCTCGTGGCCAACGATTTGTAGTCGCCGGCCACGAGGAATTTACGTTCAATCTCAAGCGGCATACGTCAATTTGCTAAGAAAGAGAATAAAGCAAGAGACAATACCACTATAACAATCAGGCCAATAAAGATACCATTAACAATACGGCGAGCTTGCCGTTCTTGCTTCGCATCGCGAACCTGCTTCTTTAGTTTCTTTTTTCCGCTCATAGTATAAAGGATAATAGTTAGTATTTGTTAGATATGTTTCAGTCTTTGTTTTCCGTGCCAGCATATTCCATGAGGTAAGCTTTGATAAAACCATCCAGCTTACCATCCATTACGCCCTGCACATCACTGGTCTGAAAACCAGTACGATGGTCTTTCACGCGGCGATCATCGAACACATAGCTTCGAATCTGGCTACCCCATTCGATTTTCTTTTTCCCTGCCTCGATAGCAGCCTGCGCCTCTCTTCTTTTCTGAAGAGCGCGATCGTAGAGTTGGGAGCGGAGGAGTCGCATAGCGTTCTCTCTGTTCTCCAGCTGCTTTCGGCTCTCCGTATTCTCAATGAGAATCTCCTCCGTCTCGCCTGTATCAGGGTCGGTGTATTGGTAGCGCAAGCGCACACCAGTTTCCACCTTGTTGACGTTCTGTCCACCAGCACCACCGCTTCGGAAGAGGTCCCAACTGATTTTGCTAGGATCTACTTCAACTTCTATATTGTCATCGACTAACGGTGTAACGAAGACGCTGGCAAAGCTGGTCATACGTTTTCCCTGTGCATTGTAGGGCGAAACACGCACCAGGCGGTGCACACCATTTTCGCTCTTCAAGTATCCATAGGCATAGTCGCCTTCCATTTCGATGGTGCAAGTCTTGATACCTGCTTCGTCACCTTCTTGAAGGTTGGAAATACGCACCTTATAGCCATTGGCTTCTGCATAGCGCAAATACATACGCATCAGCATACTGGCCCAATCCTGCGCCTCTGTGCCTCCTGCTCCAGAATTGATTTTCAGAACGCAGTCCATACTGTCCTCTTCCTCACGAAGCATATTCTTGAGTTCGAGCGCCTCGATTGATTCTATCGTCTTAGCATAGGTAGCGTCCACTTCTTCCTCCGTGACCAACTCCTCCTTGTAGTAATCGAACGCCAAGGTCAGTTCATCGATCATTGTTTTCACTTCTTTGTAGCCCGTCACCCACTTTTCTATACCTTTAACCTTTTTCATCTGTTCTTCTGCGCGTTTAGCATCGCTCCAGAAGTCAGGGTCTTGGGTACGAATTTTCTCTTCCGCCAGCTGCATTTCTTTAGCGGGAATGTCGAGGTAACGGTGGAGAGCTTCCACACGATCTTGAGTTTCTTTGAGTTGTTCTGAAGTAATCATTATTCAGTTATAAGTCGGACAAGATTCTTATTTTCTTTCGTTTATCAACTGCAAAGTTAATAAATAAATGCCATTAGTGGGCGTATTGCAATTCGGCCTTACGATAGATCTCTTCGATCTTTTCCGCATAGCGTTGGTAAACCACATTACGTTTCACCTTGAGCGTATTGGTGAGTTCACCGCCCTCCACAGTGAAAGGTTCAGGCATCAATACAAAATGTTTGATTTGCTCATAATGCGCTAAATCTTGTTGCAACGTGTCGATACGATCAGCAATAAATTTCATCACTTTCGCATTCTGACACAATTCTGCCCTCGAGTTATAGATAAGTCCTTCCTTGATGGCAAATTCCTCCAACAGTTTGTAATTAGGAACAATCAGAGCACTCACAAATTTACGCTTATCGGCCACGATGACACATTGTTCAATATATCGATCTATTGCCATTTTGGATTCTATCATCTGCGGTGCGATGTATTTTCCATTACTTGTTTTGAAGAGGTCCTTTATGCGCTCTTTCAGATAGAGCTCACCATCTTTCATATAACCTGCATCGCCGGTGTGAAACCAGCCATCTTCGTCAATAGCAGCGCGGGTTGTATTATCTTTACGATAATAGCCCGGCGTGATGGTTCGGCCACGCAGAAGGATTTCGTCGTTCTCTCCAAACTTAATTTCAAGTCCCTTTATAGGTCGTCCCACAGAGCCGATTGTCATACGTTCGCCTTTATGGTCGTTGCTCACTGTGGCTGTCGATTCTGTTAGGCCGTAGCCCACCAGCATATAGATACCTACGGCGTGTGCAAACTTCTCCACCTCAGGACTAACGGCAGCTCCCGCTGTGGGGAAGAAATTAGAATTTTCGAGTCCAAGCGTTTTTCGAACGAGTTTATAAATCGTACGGTCATAGAGCTTATACTTCAAGGAAAGTCCTAATGGGGCAGTTTTCCCTTTTGAAGCATAGTCAGCCCAATACTTCATACCTGTATCTAAAGCATTCTGCATCAACTTACGTTCGACCAAAGAAGCCTTTGCAATTTTTTCTTGAACAGCTTGATACACCTTTTCCCAGAAGCGTGGAACTGCCGCCATACAAGTGGGGTGAACTTCCTGCATCGACTGCTGTACATCCGTCGGTCGGAGATTGATAGCTAACTGTGCTCCTTCACCCAGACACAAGTAGGACCATGCACGTTCAAAAACGTGAGTAAAAGGCAAGAAGTTGAGCACAACATCTTTATCGCTAAGAGGCAGATTCTCATCATTGCGAATAGCAGCCTCATCGTACATAGCATAGGTCAGGATAACACCTTTGGAATTGCCCGTTGTACCGCTGGTATAGAGGATATCGGCCATATCATCGGGCGAAGCTTCTCTCTTGCGCTGCTCAATTTCTTTGTCGTAGTTGCCCACTTCTCCCAACTGGAGAAATTCGTCAAAATAGATGGAAAAACGATCTGTCTCGCGGCGACGCACATGACGGTCAAAAATGATAATACGCTGAATGTTGTTGCACTGATGAATCACATCGACTGCAGTGTCGTACTGCTGTTGTTCTCCCACAAAAAGATAGCGCACTTCTGCATCGTTCATCATATAGATGACTTGCGCCCCACTGGAGGTTGCATAGAAAGGAATGGTAACAGCACGGATGCCATAACCGCCGAAAGCCACAAATAAGCTCTCGGGCTTATTCTGCGAGAAGATAGCGATGCGCTCTTGGCGCTCCACTCCGAGAGCCAACAGCGAACGACTAACGGCCGTCACTTTTGCCGAAAATTGATTCCAAGAGATCGGCAGCCAACGGTTCTGCTCATAACAGCGATAGGTCATAGCCGTACGATCGCCATACTTCTTTGCTTGCTCAGGAATGAGGACTGAGAGGTGATGTCTATTCAGCATAACGCTTATATTTATTATATGCGAAGTTACATATTTTTTATAAAAAGAGTGGAAGGAGTAAAGAAAAAGCATAC
>CAUSYJ010000170.1:0-3843 GCA_963535845.1 uncultured Alloprevotella sp. | reverse complement strand
AGATTTTCGACTGCCAATTCAAATGTGGCGATCGAAGCATCTTTGCCAAGCCGCTTGGGGAGACGGTCGAAGCGGATTACCTGTGGCTTCCGGGGAGAGATGTTTTTGGCTTGATCACTCCCCCCAATCCCGACCATCTCAAGCAGCGCATTGTGCTGCGCCTTGCCGACGGAACGGAAATCGAAAAAGAACTCTCGGAAAAAGGGAAAAAATAAAGGTGCAAGATCGCGAACCATGTTGCCAGCATAGGCAAATACGCAAAAATCCCCGGCCGTTATGAGGTCGGGGATTTTGCCCTTTCAGCGTAAATTACAGATTCATCCTTGATACTGTCCTATAAAAGTGTGTAAGCTCCAAAGTTCTTATATTTGTGATGAAATCAAAAATCAAATCAAGAACAATGAAGCTTACAGCGGAACAAAAATCGGAAATTATTTCGGAAATGGCCTCGAGTGAGGCTGGTTTTAATGAGTTGATGCGCGTGCTTTTGGATAGTTTTTCCAAGCAGGAGCGCGCCCTCTTTCTCGAAGAGCATAAAGGAGAACAGGGCAACGGTTTTCGTCCTCGTCGTTGGCGTGGTCACGGTTGCAGTTTCCAACTTCGCATCCCTCGCACTCGCTCGGGTGCTTTTCAACCGATCATACTCGGCATCTTGGCTGCTCAGGAAAGCGAGCGTGCGCTGCTTTTTCATGAGTCGTATGCGCGTGGACTTTCCTGTGAATACATCGCCGAAGTGGGTCGTCGCATCTACGGTCACCACTACAGCAAACAGCAGGTGAGCCGGCTCTCCGGGGCTTGTTATGAGGAGATCCAAGAGTGGCTTGCGCGCCGACTTTCTTCTCACTATTTGGCCGTCTACATCGATGCCACGTTCTGCAACACGCGTCGTGACGGGAGCGTCTCGAAGGAGGCCTACTACACGATGTTGGGACTGTTGCCCGACGGGAGTCGCGAGGTGATCACGGTGGTAAATTACCCCACAGAAGGGACAATTGCTTGGGAAATGGAGCTCGAAGCGCTCAAGGAACGCGGCGTGGAACAAATCGATTTGATTGTCTCCGATGCTTTGAGCAGTATCAAAACGCGGTGTGCTCGGCTTTTCCCACGGCGTTGCGCCAACTCTGCGTCGTGCATTTCAAACGCAAGGTGTTGAACACCGTTTCCACCAAAGACAAAGCCGAAGTCGGAGAGGAACTCAAGGAGCTCTTTCCCGTGGAGCATACCGACATGACACCTCTTGCGGCCTATGAGAATTTGCGTACCTTTGCCCGACGTTGGGGCAAGAAATACCCGAGTCGTGCCCGATTGGACAGAGAACGCAATGCGGCCTATTTCACCTATCTGAGGTTTCCCGAAAATGTGCGTCGGATGATTTACTCGACCAACTGGGTGGAACGTCTCAATCGCTGCTACAAGCGCACTTTACTCATGCGGGGAGCGATGCCTTCTCCCGCTCCCGTGGTTTATCTTTTGGGCTCTGTTGCCAAGGAGAAAACAGAAGGGGCGTATGCAAGACGGCTGCCATATTTTCGGGAATGGAAAATCAAGTAAAACGACAAATAAAAATCAACATCACAAATTCCCCTCCGGCTTGGGGTACCCCGAGCCGGAGGGGAAGGGCGAAGGAGAGTCTTGCACACTTTTTCGCCTATTACCCTTAGATTTGAAATATTCTCTCCTGAAGTTTTTGTCTCAATCGATATAATGTGTTATATTTGCAAGTGTAACACATTTATTTATCGAAGATGCATTTATGATACAAGGAGAAGTCTATAACTTTATCGTAGAAGATCTGATAGTTGATAGTCGTGGAAATCACTACTATAAACTTCGAAATTTTGCAGATGAAGAAGATACGAAAAGCTACCGCGTGCGTGTGATGGACTATCAAGTTGAATGGAGGTTTAGACCCAGCCATGTGCGTTGTTTCGTAAACGAAGTTGATGAGTATGGTTACCCCAAATTGAGTCAGTTGCGTGTAGATCTTTTAGAAGATCTTTACCCCGTTCTGCCTCAAAAAATTACCATGCGTGTCGAAGCTAAAGAAGTTGATGACAAAACAAATGCTTCTTATCTTCGCCTCAAAGATAGCGCGAGTTTACAACATCGCTTTTATTGTTCAAAAGAAGCGTGGCTAAAATATAAGGTCGGCGATGATATTGAGGTTTATGCAGAGAAGATTAAAGCAAAAAGTAATTCTGCATACCTTGATTTGAGTGAATTTGCACCGTATGATGCGGATAAGCAAGTGAGTCATTCTACGCAAGAATCACATAAAAGAGCAAAAGAGCAACCCGCAATTGACGAGACAGAAAAAAAATACTTTTTGTCTGAAGAGTTTTATGAGGGAAATACTTCCGAGTGGAAATCTTCGATTGTTTACCCGGCAGGTAAAATTTCGCCTGACATGGACACACAGCTCTCTGTTATTGCGCGAACCGTATGTGGATTTCTAAACAGAGATGGAGGTAAAATACTCATAGGAGTTACGGATAATAGAAGGATAGTAGGTATCGAGCAGGAATTTGTTTTACTCAAATCAGAATCTTTGAATAAGAAGTATCCAGATAATCGAGACGGATATGAACTGGCCTTGCGCGATGCGCTGCGTGAAAAACTTGGAAACTATACCGTAAGCCGATATGTAGACATTACGTTCGAAGAAAGAAACGCTGGTCTTACTATTTGTGTCATTTCGGTTAAGCCATCTCCTATGCCGAATTTCTTTGCAGGGTCAGCCCTTTATATTCGTTCGGGTAATATGACTACGCGTCTTAAAGGAGACGAGATCGTGAGATTCATTCTTGATAGAATGAAGGTACAAGCTTCGAACGAGGTACAAATGATGCTGCAAGACGCAGAGAAAAACGATGAGCGCTCTATAGAGGACGACGAACAATCTGGATTGACTGCTTCTTATGATTATGGTCAGGAAGAAACTGTAGACGAGGAGAGAAACTCTGCGGAAGAGTTATTGCCTGATCTTCCTAAAACAAAAACAAGAAAAGAGAAACATGCTCGCATTGCGCATGTGATGATCTTTCATCAAAATGGTAGTGTTAGCTTCAAGGAGAAGTATCTTCCCCAAAATGAAGATATTATCTGGCAACAAGAAATTCCTTGTCGAGTGCTAAAAGATGCATCTTGCTACCTCATGCAGTGCTATGCGTCAGGAAAAATCAACAAGACCCCGATTACTAATATTAATTTTGCTAGAACGAAAAAAGGATGGAATACAAACGATCAACTTGTGAATGTTTTTCTTGCTTATGATGACGAGAAGGTTGCCATCTATACGCGGAAAGATAAGAACTGGTATGTTAAAATGCATAGTATAGGAGATTTTACCTCCCATTGTGGGAATTTGAGTCTACAGGGGAACCTTAGTAGCGTAAATGAAAATGATGGATGTCGTATTTATCATGTGAGTTCACAGAATCCTGATATTGGCAACTTGTTTCTCAAGTCCCATTATAAAACGACTCGTTTAGGTTTTCAACTAGATGGTGAACATAACTACGACCGTCTTACGATGAAGATGCTTAAAGAAATCTGCACTGGGGCATCGATGTAGATTACTTTTCGGAGGCAAGCAAGTACTATGCGAAAAATTGATATACTATAGATGATTGCTTGGATATTCTTAGCAAACTAATTGTTGTCCCCTCTATAGCAATAGTTCCTTATAAACAATCCCCACTCAGCACTGTTATGTGCCGAGTGGGGGATTATTTTATAATGTTTTTGCTGTTCGCGTTCCGTTATGGCGATCAGTCGATGAAACGGCGCGTGAGGGGGGCAAACTCGTCGACGCGCCGATCGCGGAGGAAAGGCCACCAGCGG
>CAUSYJ010000169.1:0-3846 GCA_963535845.1 uncultured Alloprevotella sp. | reverse complement strand
GCTTCAGCAGCAGGAGCTGTCTGACGATAATAAGCAAGTTGCTCTGGAGTCATATTCATGATGAAAGCATGATGCTTAGCGACTTCTGCTGCAACATGATTAGCATAAACGTGTGCACTCTTAGCGAAGAGGTCTGGGCGTTCGTTAGCATTGTAGAGCAAGAGGTGGAGCATAATAGTATCCGCAGCGATCTCTACGAGATGACGTGCACAGATATCGTGGAGCTCCTGATTTGCGGCTTCCTTCACCTTAGCAGTAGCTTCTTCTAGCTTATCAGCCATCGTTTTAGCAATGTTTTGCAGAGGTTGGAGATCGACACTCAGCTGAGTAGCTTCGAACTCACGGCATTGAGCTAAATAAGAACCATTGGTGACATAGCGAATAGCAGCAACAACCTGCAACTGCGTTGTACCTTCATAGATGCTTGTAATACGTGCATCGCGATAGTAGCGCTGAAGAGCATAATCCATCATGAAACCAGAACCACCAAGAATCTGGATGCCATCGTAGGTATTCTGGTTAGCGTATTCTGAGTTCATACCCTTTGCCAGTGGCGTGAGACTATCAGCAAGTTTTGCATAAGCCTTCTGCTCTTTGCGTTCTTCTGGTTCGAGCTTGCGTTCGCGAGCAATATCTTCAAGAGTTTTGTAGATATCAACATAGCGACTGCACTGATAGAGTAATGCACGACCAGCATCCAATTTAGCTTTCATCAGTGCCAGCATATCGTAGACAGCTGGGAAGTTGATAATCTTCTTACCAAACTGCTCACGATCTTTAGCATAAGAAAGTGCCTCATCGTATGCGCCTTGAGAGATACCTACACTCTGGGCAGCAATACCCAGACGAGCACCATTCATCAGCGCCATGACATACTTGATAAGTCCGAGTTTGCGATCACCGCAAAGTTCGGCATGTGCATTCTTATACACAAGTTCGCAAGTGGGACTTCCGTGAATACCCAATTTATTCTCAATACGACGTACATTTACGCCACCTTGACGCTTATCGTAGATAAACATAGAGAGACCACGACCATCCGTCGTGCCTTCTTCTGAACGAGCCAAAACGAGGTGGATATCGGCATCGCCATTGGTGATAAAACGCTTCACACCATTGAGCAACCAGCAACCCTCCTCTTCACTATAAGTAGCCTTCAGCATAACGCGCTGCAAGTCAGAACCTGCATCGGGTTCAGTCAAGTCCATTGACATGGTCTCACCTGCACACACACGAGGAATAAAGCGAGAGTGCTGATCTTCATTACCAAACTCATAGAGCGTCTCGATACAATCTTGCAAGCTCCAGATATTACCAAAAGCTGCATCTTTTGCTGCAACAATTTCAGCACACATCGTGTAAGGAGTGATGGAGAAATTGAGACCGCCAAAGCGACGCGGCATCGTCATACCATTCATACCTGCGCTCACCATCGCCTTCAGATTAGCTTCTGTTCCCGAAGCATAACGAACGCGGTCGCCTTCATGGTGAGGACCTTCAAGGTCTACTCCCTCAGCATTATCGGCTATGGTAGTAGCTGTTATGTCGCCAACTATGTCGAGCACGCGATCGTAACTATCCATCGTATCGGCATAGTCCAGCGGTGCGTAATCAAATTTATCTTTGTCTGCAAAGTTGCGTTCTTTCAACTCAACGATGCGCTTCATAAGAGGATGGTTCAGCTCGAACTTCAGTTCCTCATGATCGCTATAACAATTTGCCATATCTCTTACTTGCTATTTTCTTTGTAATACTTAATAAGTTTAGGAACTACTTCCTCTACTGCACCCGTGATAACGTAATCAGCGATTTTATTGATAGGTGCTTCGGGATCGGTATTGATGGAGATGATGATGCCACTCTCTTGCATACCTGCAACGTGCTGAATGGCACCGCTGATTCCGCAAGCAAAATACACCTTCGGACGTACTGTTACACCAGTCTGACCAATCTGTAGTTCGTGTTCGCAAAAACCTGCATCGACAGCAGCACGACTGGCACCAACTTCACCATGAAGCTCTTCAGCCAATTTGCGAAGTAAGTCGAAACCTTCCTTGCTACCAACGCCATAACCACCCGCTACAACAATTGAAGAGGATTTCAGATTGTTCTTAGCTTTCTCTACGTGACGTTCCAGAACTTTTACGATATAATCTTCAGCAGGTACAAACTTAGCAACATCTTCATAGATAACTTCTCCCTTGTATTCGGGATCCACTACCTCAGCCTTCATCACGCCACTACGCACCGTAGCCATTTGAGGACGGTGATCGGGATTAACAATCGTTGCAACAATGTTACCACCAAAAGCAGGACGAATCTGATAGAGCAGATTATCGTAGTGCTTACCAGCTTTCTTATCGTCATAATCGCCAATCTCAAGTGCTGTACAATCGGCCGTAAGACCGCTAGTAAGAGAACTTGAAACGCAGGGACCGAGATCACGCCCGATAACAGTAGCACCCATCAAACAAACCTGTGGTTTCTCTTGCTTGAAGAGATTCACGAGAATGTCCGTGTGAGGCTTCGTTGTGTATGGATAAAGACCTTCTGCATCAAACACGTGGAGTTTGTCAACACCATAAGAAAGAATTTCTTTCTCTACATGTCCTTTGATACCAGCACCAGCTACAATAGCTTCGAGCTGTACACCTAACTGATTTGCCAACTTACGGCCTTTTGTCAGAAGTTCAAAGGAAACTTCCTCTACCGTAGTCTTATCTATTTCGCAATATACAAATACGTTATTCATTGTTTCCTTTTTTAATTATCCGATTGTATGGCTATCTAACAATTCCTTAACAAGGCTCTCGACATCGGCATCAGCAGCTGTGAGTTGCTTGCTTTCTTTTGCCTTGAATACAATATTCTGAACGGCTTTCACCTTTGTAGGAGAACCTGCGAGACCGCACTGTTCAAGGTCGCCATCAACATCGGCAACACCCCATTGCGTTACAGTCAAATAAGGTTTTTTATCGTATTCTTCTGCATAGGGTAAGCCCTCTGCAGGACGCTCCATAGGAGCTGTAGCACGCTTGTACTTCATCACAAGTTTAGCATTGCGCGGACGACAAGGAGCCGCGTCACCATTCACAGTGAGCAAGAGAGGTAGCGGTGCCTGAACACGTTCTACACCGCCATCGATATGACGTGTAACAGTAATCTGGCCGTCCTTAATTTCGTCGATACTCGTGACATAAGTGATTTGGTTTAGCCCAAGTTTCTGAGCCACCTGTGGACCTACCTGAGCCGTATCACCATCAATGGCTTGGCGTCCACCAATGATAAGATCGGGCACACCAATCTTGCGAATAGCCATAGAAAGAGCATAGCTCGTTGCGAGTGTATCTGCACCGGCAAAAGCTCTATCTGTCAGCAGATAGCCGCCATCAGTTCCACGATAGAGACCTTCACGAATCACTTCTGTGGCACGGGGAGGACCCATTGTCAAAATATGGATGGTTGAACCTGGATTCTGATCTTTAAGACGCAGGGCCTGCTCAAGGGCATTCAAATCCTCAGGATTGAAAATAGCAGGGAGGGCTGCACGATTCACTGTGCCTTGCGGCGTCATGGCATCGGGACCCACATTGCGAGTGTCGGGTACTTGTTTGGCAAGTACAACGATTTTAAGACTCATATTAAAAGTTGTTAGTTGATTTATCTAAAACTATCGAATTAATTCGGCGCAAAATTACGCATTTTATATAAGCAGAGCAAGTTTCCTTATTCTTTTTTGCGCATTGCAGCCTATTTTGTGCGATTGTAACAATTTTTCTAAAAGAACTCTGACCATCACTGATACGGAACTGTTTGAAAATAGAACTGAATGCAACACTTATATTT
>CAUSYJ010000168.1:0-3876 GCA_963535845.1 uncultured Alloprevotella sp. | reverse complement strand
GTCTTTGTACTTGTTTTTATGCTATTCTTGGAATTATGGCTTTCTCTTTGTAATTTTGCACATACAATAATATAAAGAAACAGAAAATCACATGAACGTATTTGAACTAAGCGAACAGGAATTGGGTCGTCGTGAGGCCCTAAAGGAACTTCGACAAATGGGAATCGACCCCTATCCCGCAGCTGAATTCCCCGTTGATGCTTACAGTACAGACATCCGCAGCGAGTTCGACGAAAACGCTGAAACTCCTCGCCGCGTCTGCATCGCTGGCCGCTTAATGAGCCGCCGCGTGATGGGAAAAGCCAGCTTTGCTGAACTCCTTGATTCTAAAGGTCGTATACAAGTATATATCACCCGCGATGACATCTGCCCTGGTGAAGATAAAGACATCTACAACAAATTCTTCAAAAAGTTGCTTGATTTGGGCGACTTTATCGGCGTTCGTGGCTTTGTATTCCGTACACAGACTGGCGAGATTAGTGTGCATGCAGAAGAAATCACATTGCTTTCCAAGAGCCTCCGCCCTCTTCCTATCGTGAAGGAGAAAGATGGTGAAGTTTATGATGGTTTTTCCGATCCAGAAATGCGCTATCGTCAACGCTACGTTGACCTCATTGTTAATCCCAATGTAAAAGATACATTCTACAAGCGTTCTATCGTGCTGCGCACTCTCCGCAACGTGTTGGACAGTGCGGGCTACACAGAGGTAGAAACTCCTACACTACAGAATATTCCGGGTGGCGCAAGTGCACGTCCATTTATCACGCATTTCAATGCACTCGATCAGGATATGTATATGCGTATCGCTACCGAATTGTACTTGAAACGTCTCATCGTGGGCGGCTTTGAAGGCGTTTACGAAATAGGAAAGAACTTCCGCAATGAGGGCATGGATAAGAACCATAACCCTGAGTTCACCTGCATGGAGCTCTATGTGCAGTATAAAGATTACAACTGGATGATGTCGTTCACGGAGAAGATGCTCGAAACTATTTGCATTGCCGTGAATGGCAAGAGCGAATGCGTTATCGACGGCAAGACAATCAGCTTCAAAGCTCCGTATCGCCGCCTGCCTATCCTTGAAGCTATCAAGGAAAAGACGGGTTACGACTTGGAGGGCAAGACAGAGGATGAAATCCGCGAGATTTGCAATAAGTTGAACCTGGAGATTGATGAAACAATGGGCAAGGGTAAACTGATTGATGAACTCTTTGGCGAATTTTGCGAAGGTACCTACATCCAACCCAATTTCATCACTGAATATCCTGTAGAAATATCACCATTCACTAAAATACACCGCTCCAAGCCAGGTCTTACAGAACGCTTCGAGTTGATGGTTAATGGTAAGGAATTGGCAAATGCTTATTCGGAGCTAAACGATCCTATAGACCAAGAAGAACGTTTCCGCGACCAAATGTCTTTGGCAGATAAGGGTGACGATGAAGCTATGGTTATAGACGCCGACTTCCTCCGCGCACTCCAATATGGTATGCCTCCCACTTCTGGTATCGGTATTGGTATTGACCGCCTTGTCATGCTTATGACAGGGAATCCTTTCATTCAGGAAGTTATCCTCTTCCCACAGATGAAGCCAGAAGCCAAAGCTCCTCGCGACAACGCTGAGGCTTACACGCGTATTGGCATTCCCGAAGATTTGGTTCCAGCTCTCCAAAAAATTGGCTACAATCTCGTTAGCGACCTCAAAGAGGTGAACCCGCAGAAAATCCTGCAACAGCTCAGCGAATTGCAGAAGAAATACCGAAACATTGTCGAGATACAAAAGCCCTCACTAGAAGAAATTACAAAATGGGTTTCTGCCGACAAATAAACGGTCACTAAGAAAATCTCTCCGTCTTTCTCATAAAGTAAAAAGATTTTATCTCCGCTCTAAAAACATGAGAGAGAAGCAATAACTCTATGAGGAAAACGGAGAAATTCTTCCACTTCTTCAAGAATAAAATGGAAACAGGAAAGATAGCAATAATGGGTAGTGGCAGTTGGGCCACCGCTATTGCCAAAATGGTACTGGAGAAAGTCCCCAGCATCACGTGGTATATGCGCAGAACGGACACCATCGAAAGCTTTAAACGCCTCGAGCACAATCCCTCCTATCTCACCGGTGTCCACTTCGATACTCATCGCATCCACTTTACGGCCGATATCAACGAAGCTGTACGCGATAATGACACCTTAATTTTTGTCACCCCTTCTCCTTACCTAAAGAGCCATCTCCGCAAGCTCAAAGAGAAACTCTATGATAAATATATCGTTACGGCTATCAAAGGTATTGTTCCAGATGAGGACTACGTGGTCAGCGAATACTTTCGACAAGCTTACAATATTCCAGATGATCATTTAGCCGTTATTGGAGGTCCTTCTCATGCAGAAGAAGTAGCGCTCGACCGCCTCACCTATCTCACAATAGGTAGCGTGAGCCAAGAATATGCTCAAGCCTTTGCCTCTATGCTCGCTTCTTCGTATGTCAAAACTAAGACTTCCGATGACATCATCGGCATAGAATATGCCAGTGTATTGAAAAATGTCTATGCCATAGCAGCGGGTATCTGCAATGGATTGAAATATGGAGACAACTTTCAGTCGGTTCTTATGGCAAATGCTGTGCAAGAAACCGACCGTTTTCTGCGTGCTGTTTATCCTATTCCACGCAATGTTTACGACAGTGTATATATTGGTGACCTCCTTGTGACGGGATATTCCAACTTTTCGCGTAACCGCGTCTTCGGCACAATGATTGGTAAAGGCTACAGTGTAAAGTCGGCACAAATCGAAATGGAGATGATCGCTGAAGGCTACTACGGCACAGCGTGCATGAAGCAACTCAACAAGCACTTCCATGTGAATATGCCTATCCTTGATGCTGTCTACAATATCCTCTATGAACGAATCTCTCCTGCCATCGAAATAAAACTGCTTACAGACTCTTTCCGATAAGTAATCATTCATTACGTTTTTAAGCACCTGCAAGAGCGCAAACGGATAATAAGAAGAACTCGCAGCATATTCTTTTGTTGCGAGTTCTTGTTTAAGAATACGACGAAAAGATCTTAAAGATACACCTCTACGACTTATCAGCTTTTTGGAAGAAACTTATCTAACATTGGGTAAAGTCCTTCCCAAACGCTCTCTATAGTTATCAACTCCATTCTTTCTTTATAACTCAAATTCTCTTGTTTGGCAGGAGTAACACTGTCATCTGGAGATATACCCTGATAGCGTTCGCTTTTTCCTGGAAGCCAGAAATCTTTACTTATTCCAGGAGGATAGATAGCAAAAGAAGGTACATCAAATGCCTGACTAATATGACGTGGTCCGCCTTCATTTCCAAAAAAGAAATGACTGCAAGCACAGAGGGCGCACAGCTCTCGCAATCCCTTGGCTTCTACACCAAGAAAAATACGCGGATTGCAGTTTAAGTATTGGTAAAACTGCCGTGCAACTTTTTCTTCTATAGGTCCACTATAATTGAATACCAATTGAACAGGATAGTTAGTTAGAATACGCTTCAATACTTCCAGCATTCGGTCGTGGGGCCAAGCTTTTCCTTCTATACGTGTAGCAACAGCCACTAAGACGATAGGCTTAGTAAGATCAAGTCCTTTATTGCATAAATATATTTTATAACGTTCTTTCTCTTCTAAAGTGGAAAGCTATCATCTTTCACTATCTTTCCTTCTGCAGAAAGAGGCTCAAGCAACTGAAGATTAGAAACAACTCTATCAGTCCCTTCAGGTGCTTGTAAACGAAAATTGAGAAGTCCGCGCCCATACCACTTCTTTCGCCCAATACGATATGGAGTAGATAAAGAGAAAAGACTAAAGAGCATCGTCTTTACCGTTGAACGCATATCTATAATAG
>CAUSYJ010000167.1:0-3895 GCA_963535845.1 uncultured Alloprevotella sp. | reverse complement strand
CGCATTGCGCACTCAGCGACTTTCCGTTTTTTGCCTTCACCCCTCCCCTCTATCCGCTTGACATGCTGCGATTTGTGGGTGAAGGCTTTGTCTTTCCCGACTTCTTCACCGGTGAAGCTTGAATACATTCGCCATCTTCACACCTAACATGCTATTCATCAGTTATTTGTCTTCTTCGGGTGAAGCGTGAAGGTAAAAAACGAAAAGTGCCTGACGCGCACGCACGCGCGCGTTGAGGCTATGCCTGCGGTTGGCGCAGTTGCATTTTCGAAGAAGTGCTTCCGCTCGTTGCCACATCATTGCAAAGGGAGGATGAATCGAAAAAGATGGCGGGGATGAAATAAATATAGTAGTCCCGAGAAAAAATGAAAGTTTGAATCATTAAAAGCGGGGTATTACAAAAAGATTGCCTATTTTTGCACTCGTCGGTTGACTCTGTGCTATCAACTAACGAAGGCTATTCAAGAAGGCCTCCGCTCCACCCTTCCCTGTATCGAAGAGGTCGCGGAAGAACTTAGCCGTATAATCGATACAACTACAAAGTAAATCCTACTTCTTAATAATGTTTTTGATCTTTATAAAAGATATTCACTCTTATGAATCAGACAAACATAGCCCTTTTATCGGCCCTGTATAATGAGAAGTCCAACCTATATAAAGAGATTTATTTTCCCATTATAAAGTTCGCTTTAGCTCTTTCATTGAAGGAGTCAGAGGATAAACGCACCAGCAGTATTGAAAACCTTCACTTTAAAATAATTGAAGAGTTTGGGATCTCAATTCCTCAGACTATAATCAGACAAGCAATCAAGCAACTAATCAACAGCAAAATCCTTCAAATAAACTTGACGAAAGATGACTCTTTGAGGGTTAACATGGCTGACATAAGCTTTCTAGATGATATTCAAGATAAAGGTGAGCTTATAAACTCTTCTTTGCAACGTCTAGAGAAGAGTTATATTGACTATTTTTCTACCCAAGAGATAGTTCCTGAAAAGAGCTTAGCCGAGTTTTTCTCAGCTCAAACTCAGGAAGTAATCAACTACCTAAGCAATACGGAAATAGAAGCTACACTCAATGAAGAGTATACCCACAGTGTAAAATACCTCTCCTGGCTAAAAACGAATGATGTAGAACTTTTTGAAAGTGCAAATAAAGTCTTATGGGGGGCTACCGTTGCAGGCTTCTTAGGTCGAAACCACTATGAGTTTAATGTAAAGCCGGTATTAGGATGTGAATATTATCTTGATACAGGGATTATAATGGGGTGCCTTAATTTGTCTTCTGAAAAAAGTTCTAGATATAGCAATGAACTTCTTCAGGTTCTTAAATCTTCGGGCTCTTTTGTTTGTGTTCATCCTATCACCCTTGAGGAAATTAGAAGCATTATCGAAGGGGTTGAAGCAGATGGAGAACCACTGCCCTATATGCCAATCTATGAAGCCTTTGAAAGAGGAGTAGTAGATTGCACTCAGTTAGTAAGTATTCGTGTCAATCTCCTGAATATAATACAAGGTCTTGGAATACAAGTAATGCATGAAGAAGAAAATACTGCGAAGATAAGAGCGGATTATAAAGGAAAGATTATAGTCAGAAAGCTCGAGGAGCAACGCTTTAAGACAAGAAAGGGGGAGAATTATGAGGCTCATCTATCTTTTGGAAACATAAATTGTCTTGGGCTGCATGGAGGGAATCCTGGAGATATTCATGATGCTTATATGATAGATTTTATACATAAGATAAACAGACAATGCTCTATCAGAGAGAAAGTAAAAGCCTACTTTGTTACTGAGAATAAGTGTTTGAGGGTATTTTCAAATGAGTATTATAATTCCCCGATAAATGAATTAATCTCACCCTCCTCTGTTATTTTTGAGCAATGGATACATGGAGCTAGTTTGGGGTCTCAAATAAAAGATCAGGTTTTATTGACAGAAATAATGAGTCGCTGCCTTGCCCTTAACGAGCAAAATGCAACAACTAAGATACGCCAAATATCTAGCCAATTGAAACGCTGTGAAATGAATGATCCTAAAGTGATTCAGGAAATTTATACGGGTATTTTAAAACGATCTAATAAATACCTTCTATCGGAAGATAAGGATTGTCAGAGCTACAGTGATCCAGTAAAGTTATCTAAACTGTACAAGCAAGCTCAATTAGATATTAAGGAAAGAGAGCAAAGTACGGCTGAATTACAAAGACTTCGCGATGAGAATCTTCAAATATCAAATGAGAAAGAAAAGGCAGAGTCAGAGCTGGAGAAGTACAAACGGAGAGAGCAGACAAAGAAGGAACTGAAAAACGAGAAGACAACCCTACAAGATGCCTTAGACAAGCTTGCCCCTGAACGACAACGTGCTAGCAGGAAGTTTTACTTTTGGATTGTACTTGAAGTTGCTTTGAATGCCATACTCTTGAGCTTGTTTGTATTTTGCTTTAACGAGACAAAGCCTGTTTTGGATTTACTGAAACCCGAGTGGGAAAACAAACTGCATGAAGCTACTTCATGGCAAAGGTTTATTGCAGGTATTATCTGTATTGGACTTATCTATCGTCTTTCCCCTATCGGTAAGTTCTCTAGGCTTTTTAATTTTAAGAGGTATAAAAACCAGTGGGGCGACGAACATCCTGAATACATGCAAAATGTGAACAGGCTAGCAGAGATAGAGCAAGAACTGAAAGATCTTTAGTCTGACTGAATACTCACAGCCTCCTTGCTCGGTTATGCTGATAAGTTGCTGCCACTTATGCTCGCGCCAGTCAGGGAGCGACAATCCATTAATGCATAGGTTGGAGTTGTGCTTCTCGGCTTTCTCTATATGGAGCATAGTCCCTTCATTCTCAAAATACCGCTAATATATAGCTGAGAATACTTTAGCCTTGGCTTGTACACTCTCGTCTGTCTTTGATACATTCGGGCAATATGTGCGTCGGAGATCCCATACTGGCTATACTTCTGCGGACATTCTGCAGGAAGAAGAGAGGCGAGAGGGAACGCTGAATGAAGCTCCGCTCCTCTTCGTGGGCTTTTAGCTTTCTCTCCCCTTGCTCCAATCTTTATCCTTGGCTTTCAACCTATCTTTTAGGATAACAATCTCTTTGCGAATGTCGTCCTTCTCTTTTTTGCTCATTGAGCGTTGTTTCTCCAGTTCTCGCTCCAGCATTGTTATGCGTTTTTCGGCTTTGTTCAGCTCCGAATTGCCAAATATCGAATGGTATGTTTCCTTGACACGAAGCTTACCTGTCTTCTTCTCCTGTTTGGCTACTCACTCTTTGAGCTGGGTTTCTTCTGCTTGCTTCTCTTGAAGTCTTTGTTGTATGCCGTATTTGATCGATGCTTCACCTCCGAGCCGTAGGTTCCACGCTCTAAGCCAAAGTTTGCCATCATCTGAGCATAGGCTATTTGATACTCTTCTATACCGAACTCTGGTTTTCGGAGAAAGAGCTGCAAAGATTAAACTTGTTGGTTTCTCTGTTCTTGGATTTTGCTGAGTTTCAGGCTTTGGAAGAGCGCCCTATGTGCATGGCCGACTGGATCGCCGCCTTGGATAATCAAATTTTGGCTCTACAACGTAAACTCCTCGAAGGCAAAGGACGTGTTTCGCACAAAGCAGCCATCGAAAAAGCTGAGCGGGAATTTCAGATTTATCGCCGGAGAGAGATGGAACGGCTGGAAAGTGATTTTGACAAGATGGTGAAGCAATTGCCTAAACGAGGAAAAAATCCGCAATAAGCGCAACGACACCCAAGATCTCGTCTTTGGGTGTCGTTGTTTTTTCGGGGAAAGGTATGAGAACGAAAAAAGGATGTAAATCAGGGATTTACATCCTGTGTGTGGCGGAGAGAGAGGGATTCGAACCCCCGGAACAGTTACCCGTTCACCGCATTTCGA
>CAUSYJ010000166.1:0-3896 GCA_963535845.1 uncultured Alloprevotella sp. | reverse complement strand
TCCTGTTTCTGTTCTGACTGCAAAGATACGGAATAATAGAAATAAATACCAAGTGGTTTTTATGATTTGAAAAATAATACTATATTTGCATTCATAAAAAGGAAAACAAGTAAGTCTCTTCTTTTTCCTTCCTGTTTGAATAGAATTTTTTTCTGTTTGCAGGATAGAGAAATAAAGTGAACACTTGCTTGTCCCAATGCACAGTAAAAAAGAAAAATAATGGGAACGGACAAATTAGACAAGACAGACTTGCAACTTTTGCGAGTGTTGCAGCAGAATGCACGGATGACGACAAAAGAGTTGGCTCATGAAGTAAACCTCTCAACAACCCCCGTGTTTGAACGCTTAAAACGCTTGGAGCGCGATGGTATTATTAAGAAATATATTGCGATTCTTGATGCAGAAAAGCTTAATCAGGGATTCACGGTGTTTTGTCAAGTGAAGCTCAAACAAATGAATCGTGATATAGCGCAGAGTTTTGTAGATGTTATAAAAGACATTCCAGAAGTGTCGGAATGTTATAATATCTCTGGTAATTATGACTATCTACTCAAGGTTCATGCCACAGATATGCGTGCTTACCAGTCGTTTGTCATCAATACGCTGGGCGGTATTGAAAGCTTAGGTTCCATTGAAAGTACTTTTGTGATGGATGAAATTAAGCAAAGTTATGGCTTATACTTCTAAGCCGTCAGCATCTTTATTGTATTCTCAAATACAATAAGGCTGTCGGCTGACATCCTTATTGCGTCAGCTGACACAATAAGGATATTTTCGTGTTCTAATAATCACGACTAGGCATAGATGGGGAAGTGGAAAAACATTTCTTCGTTTCTTTTTCGTAAGAAAGAGGGGAGGTCTTACAACAAAAAAGCCTTTCAAGCTGAGCTTGAAAGGCTGATCTTTTTACCATGTAGGTAGCTTTACTTAAGCAGCAGGAGTCTGAACAGAGTCACCCTTAACTGAATCAGTAGCTACAGTGCTGTTAGTTGCAGTAGAATCCTTCATAGAATCATTAACAGTAGTTACGCTATCAGAATCAGTAGTAGCAGCGTTGTTGTCTGTTTTGTTACCGCAAGAAGCGAAAGAAATAGCTGCGAAAGCTACGAGCATGAAAACTAACTTTTTCATTGGTTTTGAAATTTTTAAATGTAAAACAATCAATTGCCTTTATTAAAACGATGCAAAGGTACGGACTTTTTATATCCATGCAAGAGTTTCGGTATTTTTTTTTGTGCAAAAATGCAGATTTAACAATAAAAATCTGTTTTTGCTATAAATACCTATCAAAAATGAGTATTCGGAGGCTGTTTTCTCCTTTTTCTGCTAATCGCTAACTTTATTGTATCTTTGCAAGTGAAATTTTAAAGAGATTATTTCCTTGGATACATATAATATATTAAAGGGGAAGAAAGCTGCCTATCAAACATTGGGCTGCAAACTGAACTTTGCCGAGACGTCTTCGCTAAGCGATGCGCTGTGTAAATATGGTGTGGAGCCTGCGGCAGACGGGGAACATGCAGATATCTGTATTGTAAATACTTGCAGCGTTACAGATGTTGCCGACCATAAGTGTCGGCAGGCTATCAATCGCCTAACTCGTGAAAATCCTGGAGCTTTTGTTGTAGTTTTGGGGTGTTATGCTCAGTTGCAGCCCGAAAAGATTGCAAAATTCCCAGGAGTGGATTTGGTTGTGGGTATGGAACAGAAAGGAAATGTAATTCACTATCTGCAAGAAGGACTAGCCCAACGCATGGCTTTAGAGCAGGGCGAAAATATCCATGAGGCCTATGCTGTTCCCACTAAGGACATACAAACTTTTGTTCCCAGTTGTTCGCGTGGCGATCGTACTCGCTATTTTATCAAGGTGCAAGATGGTTGCAACTACTATTGCACTTATTGCACCATCCCCTTTGCTCGCGGGCGGAGCCGAAATGGTTCTATTGCTTCGCTAGTGGCCCAAGCTGAAGCTGTAGCAGCAGAAGGCGGAAAAGAAATTGTGATTACTGGTGTAAATATTGGAGATTTCGGTCGTTCTACGGGCGAAGATTTCTTCAGCCTTGTTAAGGCTTTGGATCAGGTGGAAGGAATAGAACGTTATCGTATTTCTTCTATCGAGCCAAACTTGATTACTGACGAAATCATTGATTTCTGTGCTCATTCGCGTGCCTTTATGCCGCATTTCCATATTCCTCTTCAGAGCGGTTCGGACGATGTTCTCAAGCTGATGCGTCGCCGCTATGATACAGCTTTCTTCCGTCAGAAGATGGAGCGAGTGAAAGCGACCATTCCTGATGCCTTTATCGGTGTGGATGTTATAGTTGGTACGCGCGGTGAGAAGGATGAATTTTTCGAAGAGGCTTATGAGTTTATCCAGAGTTTGGACATTGCCCAACTTCACGTTTTTAGTTATTCCGAGCGCCCAGGCACAAAGGCTTTGGAGATACCTTATGTAGTGTCGCCGCAAACTCGTCGCGAACGTAGCCAGCGTTTGCTCAATCTTTCGGAAGAGAAGCGCAAAGGGTTCTATTCCAACTTTATAGGGAAAGAACGCCCCGTACTTTGGGAGCATGCTAAGCCTGGACATCCTATTCATGGCTTTACAGATAATTATATCCGCGTCGAATTGCCTTTAGGTGTTGAGATGCCCGACAATACCGTTTCTGTTGTTACTTTGGGGGACTTTGCAGCTGACGGGCAGGCTTTGACGGTGAGATAATAAAATATAGGACTATTCGAGCTTGCCCGAATAGTCCATTTTAGTTTTATACAAATACGAACGTAATGACACGCATTGCAGTTGTTATTCTGAATTGGAATGGGGCGGCCATGATGCAGAAGTTTCTTCCTTCAGTGATACAGAATAGTGAAGAAGCCGAAGTGATTGTAGCTGATAATGGTTCAACAGATGATTCTGTTGAAATGTTGAAGCAGAAATTTCCCTCCGTCCGACTCATTCTCTTGGACAAAAACTATGGTTTTGCAGAAGGTTATGATAAAGCCTTAGAGCAGGTAGAAGTTGAATACTATCTGCTGCTAAATTCTGACGTGGAAGTAACGCCGCATTGGTTGCAACCGTTGTTGAACTATATGGATAAGCATCCTGAAGTGGCCGCTTGTCAGCCTAAATTGTTGGCCGAACGTGAGCGCGATAGTTTTGAATATGCTGGTGCTTCGGGTGGCTTTGTAGACAAATATGGTTATCCTTTCTGTCGCGGTCGAGTTTTTGCTGATGTAGAGAAAGACTGTGGACAATACGATGATATAGCTCCTATCTTTTGGGCTACTGGAGCTGCCTTGATGGTGCGTAGTGTTGATTGGCACGAAGTAGGCGGACTGGATGCGCGTTTCTTTGCCCACATGGAGGAAATAGATTTCTGTTGGCGATTGCGTAGTCGCGGCCGAGGTCTTGTGTGTGTGCCCGAGAGCGTTGTTTATCATGTGGGCGGCGGCACGCTTAACGCTGGTCATCCGCGTAAAACCTTTCTCAATTTCCGCAATAATTTGCTGATGCTTTATAAGAATTTGCCAGAAGCAGAGCTGAAGTCTGTCATGCGGATAAGAGCTATTCTTGATTATGTGGCAGCTGCAAAAATGCTGCTTACTGATGGTTGGAAACACGCCAAAGCTGTTTATGATGCGCGCTGTGAGTTCCACCGGCTGAAATCTGATTTTTACCCATCTCGCCAAGAAAATTTGGCAAAAGCCATTCAGGTAAAGGGGAATACTAATCCCATTCCCGAGCGCATTCCTCACAGCCTTTTGTGGCTCTATTATGCGAAGGGAAAGAAGAAATTTAGTGATATTTTCCCGAAAGCTCGCTCTTAAATTTCTTGTCATTTATTCTTAGTAAATAAAGTATGGAAAAATCATCTCCAGCCTTATATCTTATTCCC
>CAUSYJ010000165.1:0-3913 GCA_963535845.1 uncultured Alloprevotella sp. | reverse complement strand
ACATTATATTACAGGTGAGACAATTCCTAATTATTATATAGAAAAGCTACAGAAAAGTCGTACGTTTCAGGCTGCTTATGATTGTATTCGACAGGTAAGTTTTGGGCTCTTAGATATGGCTTACTATACAATGCGGGATTCTTTCGATGCAGATATTCGGGATTTTGAACGAAAGACTTGGGAGTGCGTTCAGTTGCTGCCAATAATTCCAGAAGCTTGTATGAGTGTACAATTTGGACATATCATGTCGGGCGGATATGCCGCGGGATATTACAGTTATAAGTGGGCTGAAGTCTTGGATGCTGATGCATTTTCTCTTTTCAAAGAGAATGGAATCTTTGATTTTACAACAGCCCAAAGTTTCCGTGATAATATTTTGTCGAAGGGTGGAACAGAACCTCCCATGCAATTGTATCTTCGATTTAGGGGGCGCAAGCCAACAATTAATGCGTTAATGCAACGCGATGGTATCTTAAAGTGAAATTTTGTTTAATACGGGTAACAATGTAATTATCAGTTATAAATGACTGCAGAAGAAAAACAAACTGACTTAGATAAACGCTATTTACGCATGGCGCGTATTTGGGCGGAAAATTCTTATTGTAAGCGTCGCCAGGTAGGTGCTCTTATTGTTAAAGATAAGATGATAATTAGCGATGGTTATAATGGTACGCCCTCAGGTTTTGAGAATGTATGTGAAGATGAGAATAATGTAACTAAATCCTATGTTCTTCATGCAGAAGCAAATGCTCTCACAAAAATTGCTCGATCTGGTAATAATTCAGATGGAGCTACAATGTATGTAACAGATGAACCTTGTATCGAATGTGCTAAACTTATCATTCAGTCAGGTATATGCCGTGTCATTTATGCGCGCGATTATCGCTTGCATGACGGGGTAGAACTTTTAAAAAGGGCAGGTATTGTTGTAAAACATTTGTTTTTAGAAAGCAATGACTAAGAATCAGACACGTTTTGTCCCGCTGCTTGTTTCAGTGGGCGTTATAGTAGGAATACTTATTGGTAGTTTTTTTGCTTCACATTTCTCTGGTCGAAAATTGAGCATTATAAATACCTCTACAAATAAGATAAATGATTTGTTTCATCTTATTGATGATGAATATGTAGACTCGGTTAGTATTCCAGATTTGGTAGAGAAATCTATGCCTGAAATACTCAAGCAACTTGATCCACACTCTACATATATCAGTGCAAAAGATGTGGAAACTAGTATGCAAGACCTTAAGGGTAGTTTTTCAGGAATTGGAGTACAATTCACGGTCTATAAAGATACAGTTCGTGTTATAAAGGTAGTCAAGGGAGGACCTTCAGAAGGCGTTGGGCTTAGAGCTGGTGATCGTATAGTAAATATTGATGGTAAAGCCTATGTAGGCGATACTATTACGGCAGATGCGACTCGAAATAGACTAAAAGGGCAAAAAGGTTCTCAGGTTCGCTTAGGTGTTCTTCGCCCAGGGCAAAAGCAAATGCTTAGCTATGTTGTGACGCGTGGTGATGTTCCTGTGAAAAGTATAACAGCTGCTTATAAGGTTAGTGAAAGTGTTGGCTACATTCGTATCAATAGTTTTGGCGATAATACATATTCAGAGTTTCTTTCTGCTTTAGCACAACTCAATACTCAAGGTTTCCGAGGTTTAATACTTGATTTGCGAGGAAATCTTGGCGGATATATGCAGCCTGCAGTACAGATTGCCAATGAATTCTTACCAAAGAATCGTCTTATTGTTTACACACAAGGACGCAAGAGTCCTCGTGAAGATTTTAGAAGTGATGGTCGCGGTAGTTATCAGAATCTGCCATTGGTGGTACTTGTCGATGAGACCAGTGCTTCTGCAAGTGAAATCCTAAGTGGTGCTTTGCAGGATAATGATCGTGCAATGATTGTTGGTCGCCGTACCTTCGGAAAAGGATTAGTACAAGTGCCTATAGAATTCCAAGATGGCAGTATGCTACGCCTCACTAAAGCTCGTTATTACACGCCTTCTGGACGTTGTGTGCAAAAACCGTATAAGCTTGGAGATGAGGAAGATTATGAGGCTGACTTATTGTTGCGCGAGAAGCATGGAGAATATTATAATCCAGATAGTATTAAGACTAGTGGACAGAAATATAAGACGGTACACGGTCGCTTTGTCTATGGTGGTGGTGGTATTATTCCTGATGTTTTCATCCCTGCCGATACGCTCAATATGACAAGTTATTTTCGCGAGGCCTATCTTAACGGTCTGATGTATCAGTTTGCCTATGTATTTACGGATAATAGACGTGAGCAACTCAGTAGTATTTCGGGGCTTGATGATATGATAAATTTTCTGAAGAGAAGTTCATTAGTGGAGGACTTTGCTACCTATGCCGAGAAAAATGGGATACGACGTCGCCCGCGTATGTTGATACAATCGCGAACGTTGTTTGAACGTTACCTCATATCGAATATCCTAGCAGATGCTATTGATGAGGAAGCAGCCATTATGTATACAAATCGTAGCGATGCGGCTGTTCAAACAGCAGTGAAACTTATTCACGATGGAAAAGCTTTTCCTGTTCCAGCGACGGCTTATGTCCAATCCTCTATGAATTGTACTTTCTTTCATATGAGAACTGATCGTAATGTGGCACTTGTGTCCTGTTTCTTACGCACTACTTCTTTTTTTCCTTTAGCTCAATGGTACGAACCGAAAAAGATGCACAACGGGATCTTATACGTCGTCTAAAAAAGTCCTTTGATGCTACTCAGTTTGCATTCTATAGTGAGCAGCTCGTACAAAGTCTTTTTGAGAATTCTCATTATCAGACCGCAAGAAATGTGGCTTTATTTGCTTCTTTGCCTGATGAGCCAGATACTACTGCGATATTAGCTCATGCACTTAATGATGATAAAAAAGTTTGGCTCCCTGCAGTTATTGATGAAGAGTATATGGAAATGCGCAGATATCTTGGAGTAGAATCTTTAGTAGAAGGAGCATTTCATGTTTTAGAACCGATGGGTGAGTTGCTTGCAGACTATTCGGAGCTCGATTTGATACTTGTGCCGGGAATGGCTTTTGATTTATCTTGTCATCGCTTGGGGAGAGGACGAGGCTACTATGATTGCTTTTTACACAGGTGTTCTCACAAGACATGGCGTATAGGTTATTGTTTCCCCTTTCAAATGTTAGATAAGGTTTCTGTAGAGCCCCACGATGAACAAGTTAATGAATGTATTTCTTTATGAAAGTCGTATTTATACAAGTTGGTAGAACCATTGATAAACACCTTATTGCGCTTGCTGCTGACTATACTGAGCGTATCGCTCATTATCTTCCCTTTGAAGTGCAAACTGTACCCGATTTGAAGAATAATAAAGCTTTGAGTTTTGAGCAGCAAAAGATAGCAGAAGGTATAGGACTCCAGCAATTCCTGAAAGCGGGAGATCATGTTGTCCTATTGGACGAAGGTGGAAAGGAGTTTTCCTCTGTTGAATTTGCTAATCATATTCAGCGTCGTCTCAATGGCGGTGGGCGACGCTTAGTTTTTATTATAGGAGGTCCTTATGGCTTTAGTCAAGATATTTATGGTTTGGCGCAAGAAAAAATTTCTCTTTCTCGGATGACATTTAGTCATCAAATGGTACGCATTTTCTTTATCGAACAGCTTTATCGTGCGATGACCATTCTTAATGGTGAGCCTTATCATCATTCTTAATTAATAGTTTTATCTGTTTTCTTGTAAATAAGAATATTTAAAGTGTCTGAAAGTGACAAACTTTTCATAATTGGGCATTCTTTTTGTATATGCTAGAGGAAAATAAAATATAAAATGGCATTTATTGATTATTACAAAATTATGGGGATTCCACGCGATACCCCTCAAAAGGATATTCGCTTGGCTTTTAAAAAACGAGCAAAGCAGTTTC
>CAUSYJ010000164.1:0-3933 GCA_963535845.1 uncultured Alloprevotella sp. | reverse complement strand
TCTTTAGTGCGTTCAAATGACGCTGGACAGATAGGATTCTTGCGTGATTTGCGTCGCATGAATGTGGCTATTACGCGTGCAAGGATGAAACTTATCATCCTTGGAAACGTACAAACAATGACGCAGCATCCGTTCTATAAGAAGCTATGGGAGAGCATAGAGCAGGCGGAGTAGTGCTGTTCTCCTTTCAAGTTATTTGTATATTCTCTTCGAGAAAAGAGCTTTTATATGTTTTTTTTATTTACTTTTGTGACATAAAAAGAAGTACACTATGTTGCAACGAGATTATTTCATTAGACTAATAGAGGAGTTTAGCGCAGCAATCTCACGCTTTCTAACGAAAAAGGAAGATGACTTGAAGCGTGATAAAGAGCTAAAAGACCTTTATAAACAATATGTTGGTGAATATGAAGACTTGCGTAATCTCTCCGTTGATGAGCTTTTGTTGTATGCGAAAGAACAATGGGCTGAGAACGAGAGGATAGACCGCATTGATATGGTGGCAGAGCTTCTTTATGCTGAAGCAAGCTATAAGAGTAATCCTTTGCGCTCTCTTTTACAGGAAAAAGCATACGCTTTATTTTATTATGTTGAGGCTCATGGCACTACATTCTCTATAGATAGACAACAGAAGATGGAGGCTATGAGGCATGAATTGGGGAATCTCCTCTCTGAGAATTGTTAGTGAGAAGAACGACAAAAGGGTGTGTTTTTCATTTAAATCAGATGCTATAAACAGGCTAAACCGATATAAATCATTATGCTAGAAACAAACATTAGAGAACAAATTATCAGCTTGATACATCATCAAGTGGTACCAGCTGTGGGCTGTACAGAGCCTATGGCTGTGGCATTATGCGTCGCTCGTGCCGCCGAATTACTAGGTTCTAAACCCGAGAAAGTGCGTGTGTTGCTTTCTGCGAATATCCTTAAGAATGCCATGGGAGTGGGTATTCCTGGTACAGGGATGATAGGCTTGCCTATTGCTATTGCCTTGGGAGCATTGATAGGGAAGTCCGAATACCAATTGGAAGTCATTAAGGAGCTTACTCCAAAGGGCTTGGAAGAAGGCAAGAAGTTTATTGGTGAGAATCGAATAGACATTAAGTTGAAGGAAGGAATCACCGAGAAACTATACATTGAAGCGATCTGTGAGGTTGGAGAACACCAATCGGTTGCCATCATCTCATGTAGTCATACGAACTTTGTTTACGAGTGTGTCGATGGCAAGGTATGTATGGATAAGCGTGGTCCGAGTGGTTCTGTTGCTGCTTGCAAAGGCGTTGATTTGAACTTACGAACAGTCTGGGAGTTTGCAACAACTACTCCCGTTGAGGAGATCGAGTTCATTCTTGAGGCGAAGCGATATAATCTTCGTGCTGCAGCAGAGGCTTTGAAAGGTAATTACGGGCACTGCCTTGGGAAGATAATGGACCGTCCTTTGAGTCGAGGAATATTCGGGAACAGTATCTATTCACATATCATCTCGAAGACAGCATCAGCCTGTGATGCTCGTATGGGAGGGGCATTAATACCCGTGATGAGCAATAGTGGCTCTGGAAACCAGGGTATTTGTGCAACGAATCCAGTAGCTGTTTTTGCTAAGGAGAATGAGAATACGCGTGAAGAACTAATCCGCGCGCTTACGTTAAGTCATCTAACTGCCATCTACATAAAGCAGAGTTTGGGTGCTCTTTCAGCCCTTTGCGGTTGCGTAGTGGCAAGTATTGGATCCAGTTGCGGTATTACTTACCTCATGGGAGGCGATTACGTGAATGTCTGCCATGCGGTGAAAAACATGATCGCAAACCTTACTGGGATGATATGTGATGGTGCGAAGCCTAGCTGTTCACTGAAGATTTCATCTGGAGTATCCACTGCTATACTGTCAGCAACGCTCTCCATGGAAGGCAAACATGTGACAGCTGCGGAGGGAATCATCGATGATGACGTTGATAAGTCTATCCTTAACCTTACAAGCATAGGCAAGGAAGCGATGTGCAATACCGATGATATGGTGTTGAACATCATGACTCATAAGTGTGACTAAGGGCTTATCTCTCTTCTCGTTGATAGGTTACAATCTTGTTGCCATCCCATTGTTCGGTACGAGTTATGCGTATATTCGAAGGTAATTGAGGAGCTTTTACACCCTTGTCAACCAATAAGGAGCCAGTCTCAACACGTATCTCGTCCCATAAACCAGCATCTATAAAGCTCTGTAAAGTACTTGCTCCACCTTCTACAATGAGGCTTTGTTTCTTCTCTTGATATAGGTGTTCAAGGACGGATTGGGGACTTGGGT
The DNA here is from genome assembly GCA_963535845.1 of uncultured Alloprevotella sp. Classification (GTDB taxonomy): domain Bacteria; phylum Bacteroidota; class Bacteroidia; order Bacteroidales; family Bacteroidaceae; genus Alloprevotella. The sequence goes on along the minus strand of CAUSYJ010000164.1, from coordinate 1,628 downwards.
ATTGTGCAGATGAGGTGGATTTCTGTTGTGAAAGAACTATCTTTTCAGGGTTCTTACCGCTCCACTCCCTTACAGTAAGCTGTGGATGCTCTAAGTCATCAGTAGTTCTTCCAACGAGAATAGCGTCATTCTCCGCCCTTAACTTATGCACCAACATCTTTGTGAAAGGCGTTGATATATTCAAAGGATGGTAATCTTTGCTTGGCAGATAACCAATATATGCAGGATTACCCATCGTTTGTGCCCACTTCAAGATGACGTAGGGACGGTGGTGTGTGTTGTATGTTATGAAGCGTTTGTTTAGTTCCAAGCACTCTTTTTCGAGTACTCCTACGGTCACTTCAATGCCTGCGTCACGCAGTTTCTGTACTCCTCTGCCATGCACTTCAGCAAAGGGATCAATACAACCACACACTACTCGGTGTTCACACTTGCGTATGATCAGGTCGGCGCAAGGTGGTGTTTTTCCATAATGTGAGCATGGTTCGAGGCTAACATACAATGTTGCATCATGTAAGAGATGGCTGTCAACCTCCTTAACAGAGGCAAACGCATTCACTTCTGCATGCCCCTTACCACATTGCACATGGTAACCCTCACCAATAATCCTACCCTCTTTGCTTACAATAACAGCCCCCACCATAGGGTTGGGTTTAGCTTTTAGCATCCCGTTGTAGGCTAATTGCAAACAACGACGCATGTATTTTTCGTCAATATCAGCTTGTTTCATATCATTAAAATTCATATCTTTGCATCTATGACATACCAAGATTTATGGAACAGACTTGTTCCCTTATATGGAGAAGGTGAAGCACAAGCTATCATCCGATTGGTTTTGGAAGTGAAGTTTGGGCTTTCCTTAACCGATATATATACTGGCAAAGTTAATGAAATATCCCGAGATGCAGCGGAGGAACTCGATAAAATCATGCAAAGACTTGCTTCTTCGGAGCCTGTTCAGTATGTGTTAGGCATGGAGAAGTTCTGTGGTCGAAGCTTTAAAGTTGCCCCTGGTGTATTGATTCCGCGCCCGGAAACAGAAGTGTTGTGCCATTGGATAGAAGCAGATAACAATCATTCATATTGCGCCTTACAACCTCCTGCCCCCTTGCAAGTGCTAGATGTGGGTACAGGTAGTGGTTGTATCGCAGTGACACTGGCTTTAGATCTGTATAACTCGGCTGTTACAGCATGGGATATATCGGCTGATGCGCTCCTGATAGCACGTGACAATGTACATAGATGGGACTCTTCTGTGGAACTACAGATGGAGGATATCTTATCGATTTCGGCTACTGCTAAGGAACAGAAGTGGGATATCATCGTCAGTAACCCACCTTACATCTGCGATAAAGAACGCTCTTCTATGGCGGAAAATGTGCTGAAGTATGAGCCAGAAACAGCCCTCTTCGTTCCTGATAACGACCCAATTAAGTTTTATAGGGCTATTGCTGAATATGGTGTGACGGCTTTGACCGATGAGGGGAAGCTCTATTTTGAGACCAATCCACTATATATATATAAGGTGAAAGACATGTTAAGCAATATGGGATATAAACAGATAGAACTGAAGGAAGACCAGTTTGGCAAACAGAGGTTCGTTAAAGCGATGAGAGGATGATACAGAA
>CAUSYJ010000163.1:0-3954 GCA_963535845.1 uncultured Alloprevotella sp. | reverse complement strand
GCCTTGTTATCTTTGGTATACACCACAAATTGAAGTAGCAAAAAAAGAAGTCAATAATAATGAGATTACCACACTATATACAAAATGATGCAATGGACTGTGGCCCATCTTGTTTGCGTATGATTGCGAAGTACTACGGACATCATTATACGTTACAAACACTGCGCAACAAATGTTTTATAACTCGAGAAGGAGTATCACTCTTGGGAATTTGTGATGCGGCAGAAAGCATTGGTTTTCGTACGAATGGTGTCAGACTTACTTTGAGCCAATTAGCAGAGGAAGCAAAGCTGCCGTGTATTCTTCACTGGAATCAGAGTCATTTTGTGGTATGCTATGAAGTGAATGAGATAAAAAGCGTTTTTTCCTTGACAACACAGATTGGAGAAATAGAGCGAAAGAAAAGAGAAAACGATGTGCGCTCTTAGAAAGTAGAGGAAAAGAAGCAGAAAAGACGATGGGTGGACGGGAGAAAACGAGGAGAAAAGGGCGTTTTTTAGATATTTCGTGCATTTTTCTCAACTTCCCTGCCCTGCTTTGTTCGTCAATATCCTTATGCTGTCAGCCAGCACCCTTATTGCGTTGGCGGATACAATAAGGATGTCCGCCGATAGCCTTATTGTATAGACGGACACCCTTAGGAAATGTACTCTTCCAGAGTACTACAAAAACGAGCGGCGGGAGAAGCGATGATTTTCGCGCGATTCTCGCACCGTTAGATTTACGGAATTATTTACGATAGCGGACTGCGCGCAGAGCAATACCCACCCAGAGGACGACAGAAGTGGTGGCGAGGAGCAACAACCAATCGGAAAGCGAGAGCGGCACTACATTGAACACCGGTCCACCCAAATTGACGATGAGCGCCTGCCCCAGCAGAATGAGACCGGCTATCAAGAAGAAGCCACGACAACCACGGAGGCGCGGCCACACTTGGGACGTGGCGAAGCTGCGGGCGTTGAACAAATTCCAGAATTGGAGCAGAACGAAGAAGGTGAAGAAGAGGCTCAACTCATAGTCAGATAGCAGATTACCGCCCGTAGCTCTCACTAAAGAGAAAGATTCAGGCAAGGAGCACAAACTGTAGACATAAAAATGTTTCAGCACATAGAGGGCTACGAGTAGAATGCCTGTGAAGGCAAAGCCCGTGAGCAGGATGTTCCATCGCATGGCGGGCGTGATGATAAAGGCTTCGCGAGCGCGTGGCTGCTCTTCCATAACGTCGGAAGAAGGCGGAAGAGAGGCCAGAGCCACTGCGGCAAAGGTGTCCATAATGAGATTGACCCACAGAATTTGCGTAACGGTGAGCGGGCTTTGTGTACCCATAAACGAGCCTATGAGAACAATGAGGCACGCAGCCACATTGACAGTGAGCTGGAAGAGAATGAATCGCTGGATATTCTTATAGAGCGAACGTCCCCACATAACGGCATTGACGATGGAGCTAAACGAATTGTCGATAATCGTGATGTCGCTCGCTTCTTTAGCCACACTCGTGCCGTCGCCCATGGAGAGACCCACATGAGCAGCTTTCAGAGCAGGAGCATCATTGGTGCCATCGCCAGTAACGGCCACTACCTCACCGCGCTTTTGCAGAGCTTCAACCAATCGCTTCTTATCCATCGGGCGGGCGCGGGCAATGACTTTCAATTCCCCTACTCGCTCTATCAACTCCTCATCGCTGAGAGCGGCAAACTCTGGACCTGTGATGAAAGCCTGCGCGGAATCGGCATCGGAGCAGATTCCCACTTGTCGGCCTATCTCGCGCGCGGTGCCGAGAGTGTCGCCCGTCACTATCTTCACGCCTATACCAGCAGTAAGGCAGCAACGAATGGCGGCGGGCACTTCGGCGCGAACGGGATCGGAGATGGCCACATAGCCCTGAAAGGTACTGGTCAGCACGGCTGTATCGGCCGTTGTGAGCGTACCGCTGTGGCGAAGAGCAGAGAGTTCGGTTTCAGCAGCCTCTTGGGAGGAGAAAGCAATATCTACAAAGCCGAGCGTGCGGAAAGCGCGCTGCTGAAAAGAAAGGAGAGTCTGGAGGATGGATTGTTGGCGGAAACTATCGAGCAGGGGGCAGAAGCGGAAGAGAATTTCCGTTGCTCCTTTCAGATAGATATGCCACTGGTGGTCAACTGAGGACTGGACGAGCGTGGCCATATATTTGCGCTCAGTGGAGAAAGGTATCTGATCGACGACAGCTGCCGCAGAGCGCAGGGCTTCATAGTTGTGGTGCTGCTCGGAAAGCCAGAGCAGGAGCGCGCCTTCGGTGGGGTTGCCGAGCACTTGGATATGGTCGGCATCGGTATCATCGAGCGTGGCGGTGGAATTGACAGCGAGGGCTTCGGCAAAGCACATTTCGGCCAGCACCTCGGCATGAGCCACGCGCATACGGTTCTCAGTGAGCGTTCCGGTTTTGTCGGTACAAATCACAGTGGTGGCTCCCATCGTTTCGCAAGCGTGGAGATGGCGCACGAGGTTGTTGGCCTTGAGCAGGCGGCGCATACTATAGGCCAGGCTCAATGTGACGGCCATGGGTAGGCCTTCTGGAACTGCCATCACTATGATGGTGACGGCTATCATAATGCTGGAAAGGAGATACCCTGCAAAGAAAATCCAATTGAACGTGGGAGGAGCGGAGAGGAAGTACTCTACCGTGCGTCCCACCAAGATGAGGGCTGCCAAGACATAACTGGCGCGGGAAACGAAGATGCTGAGTTTGTCGAGCTGCCTACTAAGAGGTGTTTGCTCTCCATTGTCGATTTGAGCAGCACGGAAAACGCGGCCGTTCTCAGTATGATCGCCAACGGCTTCCACGAGAAAGCTGCCGTTGCCTTCCATCACCTTCGTGCCGCGCAGCACACGATTGGAGGGAAACGTTGCCTCGGCATCGAAAAGTTCGGTGTGGGTGGTTTTGGAACAGATGGGTTCGCCAGTCAGCGTACTCTCATCAACTTTCAGACTATTGGCTGAAAGCAGTGTTCCATCGGCTGGAACTTCATCGCCTGTGTCGAGCAGGACAAAGTCACCCACGACAATATCGCGACGGGGAACGGAATGGTTATGTCCGTTGCGCACCACACGCACGGGGATGTCGTCGTTGACCTGGGTGAGTACGGCAAACTCACGTTCGGCGCGCATCTCAAAATAAAAAGCCAACCCTGTGGCTAAAAGAACGGCAATGATGATGCCCAAAGGTTCGAAAAAAACAGAAACGCCGAGGCCGAGCACATAAAATTCATAGCAGGCAATCAGTATGGACAAAACGGCTGCGACGAGTAAGATAATGATGAGTTGGTCCTGGAACTTATGAAGAAACTTACGGAAAAGTGATTCTATGGCTGCTGGCGTCAAAACATTATCACCATGCATGCGCCGGCTTTCTAGCACTTGTTCTTCAGTAAGTCCCGTAGAAAATGATTTTGTAGTCATTATAAAATCGTATAGAAAGCGGCAAAGTTACGGAACTTTCATCCGAAAAGTGAAAAGCCCTCAAAAAAGTTGCAGCAGTGAAATGTTATTTATGATTTTAAGCCTCAGAATGTGCGCCAAGCAGCAAGTTTTTTTTGAAGAGGAGTAGGAGAAAAAAGGCTTGCTTTGGAGGAAAGTTGTGCGCTTCCGTTAAAGGTGCATAAGCTACCCTACTTCTTCGATGTCGCCCCCTTTGAGGAAGGGAGGACAATAAAAAACTGCAATGCCCAAAGAGCATTACAGGTAAAGAGTTGTTATATAAGCCTCCACGAGTGGGAGTTGCAGATCAAAAAGAAGATTACTAACAAAGGACTTTCTGAGATTTGCCATTAATCCCAATTCGGTTATAAGAAACAACATTGGGAAACAGATGGCGAAGATGCTTACATACTTTTTCAAGATAGAAATGTTTAAAGCAGCGATAACCGGAGTCGTGGAAAAGAATCATTATCAGCATGACTTCTGCCTTTGACAGTGTAGAAC
>CAUSYJ010000162.1:0-3965 GCA_963535845.1 uncultured Alloprevotella sp. | reverse complement strand
AAGTAAACGCATGGGTAGGAACCTCGCTCTCAGCATTTAGTCTTGTGCTAATTCTTTTTATGAACTGTCTTGAACTATTAGTGGCTTTTATACAAGCCTACATCTTCACGATGCTGAGCTCCGTTTTCATTGGTTTAGCTCACCCTGAACATCATAAAAAATAATCCAATAAAACAATAATCAAAAAATTACAACTATGTTAACTCTCTTACAGGCAGCCGTAGCTGCAGCAGGTATTGCAAAGTTTGGCGCCGCTATCGGTGCAGGTCTCTCAACCATTGGTGCAGGTATCGGTATCGGTAAAATTGGTGGTAATGCCATGGAAGCTATTGCTCGCCAACCAGAAGCTGCCAACGACATCCGTTCAAACATGATTGTTGTAGCAGGTTTGATTGAGGGTGTTGCCCTCTTTGCAGTGGTTGTTTGCGTATTGATTTTCTTCTTGTAAATCACAAATACACGGCGAATTTATTATGCAGAATATGCCATCCATACTGACTCCCGACTTCGGTCTAATGTTCTGGATGCTGCTTGCTTTCTTAGTGGTCTTTGGACTCTTGGCTAAGTTTGGATTTCCAACCATTGTCAAAGCTGTAGAAGATCGCAAGAACTTCATTGATGAATCTCTGAAGAATGCACGCGAAGCCAATGAAAAACTGGCCAATATAAAAGTCGAGAGCGAACAGATCCTGCATGAGGCGCACGAAAAGCAAGCGCAAATCATCAAGGAGGCTATGGCAACTCGCGACAACATCATCAATGAAGCTAAAGGCAAGGCACAAACCGAAGGCCAACAGCTTCTTGAAGATGCTAAAAAGCAAATTGCAGCAGAGAAAGAAAACGCTCTTGCTGATATTCGCTCGCAAGTTGCAGATCTGTCCGTGCAAATCGCCGAGAAAGTGATTCGTCGTCAGCTACAAAGCAACGACGAGCAGGAGCAGTACATCCAACGCATGCTGAACGATGTGAAGTAATCAAGCATACTTAACGCTTTGAATTATGGACATTGGAATTATTTCAACACGCTATGCAAAGACGCTCCTGCGATTTGCAACCGACAATAAAGAAGAAGACCGTGTGTATCAGGAAATGACCACACTAGCGGCAGCATTTCAAAAAGTCCCTGAACTTTTGCAGACTCTCACCAACCCCGTATTAGACAATGCAAAGAAATCAGAACTTCTTATATGCGCAGCTTGTGGTACTTCTGAAGTCAGCTATTCTACAAACCGCTTCGTAGACCTCATCGTCCGCAACCACAGGGCTTCGATGATTCATTTCATCGCTCTAACTTTCTGTTCTCTGTATTTAAAGAGCAAAGGTATCATTCGCGGCATCCTGACAGTCCCCGTCAGCGTGAGTGCATCTACTAGTCAAAAACTAAGACAAATGGTAGAAACACGAACGAAAAGTAATGTGGAATTTACAGTCAATGTAGATCCAAAAATTGAAGGCGGCTTCATTCTACAATATGATACATATCGTCTAGACGCCAGTCTACGCACACAGTTGCTGCAACTCCGGCGCAGTTTAAGTTAATACAGTAATTATCTATCATGCCAAATAATATCAAACCCAGCGAAGTATCTGACATCCTACTGCAACAACTACAGGCTGTCAATACACATATACAGTTTGAAGAGGTCGGCACAGTCCTTACCATTGGTGATGGTGTTGCCCGTATCTACGGACTTACCAACGTTACCGAGAATGAGTTGATTGAATTCGAGAATGGTGTTATGGCCGTGGCTATGAACCTCGAAGAGGATAACGTCGGCGCAGTGCTTCTTGGTCCCTCTGAAGGCATCAAGGAAGGACAGAGCGTAAAGCGTACAGGACGTGTAGCCTCTATCGAAGTAAGCAACGATATGCTGGGACGTGTTATCAATCCTCTTGGACAACCGCTAGATGGCGGTAGCGAAATTGGCGGTGAAAAGTTTCTAATGCCTCTGGACCGCAAGGCACCAGGCGTTATCTATCGCCAACCTGTCAATCAAGCACTCCAAACAGGTCTTAAAGCTGTCGACTCCATGATTCCAATTGGACGTGGACAGCGCGAGCTTATTATTGGTGACCGCCAAACAGGAAAAACAGCCATCGCCATAGATACAATTATCAATCAGAAGGAGAACTATGAAAATGGCGACCCTGTTTATTGTATCTATGTAGCCATTGGTCAGAAAGCCTCTACCGTAGCTTCAACCGTAAATACGCTGAAGAAGTTCGGCGCTATGCCCTACACCATTGTAGTTAGTGCTACTGCCAGCGAGCCTGCAGCACTTCAGTATTTTGCCCCCTTTGCAGGTGCAGCCATTGGAGAATACTTCCGCGATCGCGGTCTGCACGCTTTGGTTGTTTATGATGACCTTTCAAAGCAAGCTGTTGCCTATCGTGAGGTTTCGTTGATTCTTCGCCGCCCTTCTGGTCGTGAAGCCTATCCAGGTGATGTCTTCTATCTCCATTCACGCTTACTTGAGCGCGCAGCAAAAATCAATGCCCAGAATGAAGTCGCACAGCAAATGAACGACCTTCCTGCTTCGATGAAAAGTCACGTTAAAGGTGGTGGTTCACTCACAGCGTTACCTATCATTGAAACACAAGCCGGCGACGTTTCTGCTTACATTCCCACCAATGTTATCTCTATTACAGATGGTCAGATCTATCTAGATACGAACCTTTTCAACCGTGGACAGCGTCCTGCTATTGATGTAGGTATCTCTGTGAGCCGTGTAGGTGGATCAGCTCAAATCAAGAGTATGAAGAAAGTGGCTGGTACGTTGAAGATAGACCAAGCTCAGTACAGAGAACTGGAAAGCTTCGCTAAATTTTCTAGCGATATGGACGCTGTAACGGCAATGACTATTGATCGCGGACGTAAGAACAACGAATTGCTGATTCAAAAACAATATAGCCCTATGGCTGTAGAAGAGCAAGTAGCTATCCTTTACTGCGGTACACAAGGCTTGCTGAAGAACGTACCTGTGGAGAACGTGCAGGAATTCCAAGACAACTTCCTTCAAATTATGCGCAGCAATTATAAAGAGACCGTTCTTGAACCACTTGCTGCAGGAAACTTGACTGAAGGTGTAACTGCAACGATTGAAAAAGTAGCTGCTGATATTGCTGCACAATATAAATAATTATAGCCTATGCCTTCGCTAAAGGAAGTAAAAAATCGAATATCATCCGTCAATTCAACGCGAAAGATTACGAGCGCAATGAAGATGGTAGCAAGTGCCAAACTACATGGTGCTCAAAAAGCCATTGAGAGTATGCGTCCATATGAATCGCTGCTGAATCGGATTATGGCTACTTTCGTCAGTTCGATGGAAGGCGAAATCAACTCACCCTTCTCCGCTGAGCGCGAAGTGAAACGTGTAGCTATTGTTGTCTATAGCTCCAATACAAGCCTTTGTGGAGCATTCAATGGCAATGTCATCAAAGAACTGACACGTATTGTTGAAGAATATCGTAATAAGGACGTAGAGATTGCTGCCATCTATCCTTTTGGAAAAAAAGGAGCAGATGCTGCTCGCAAACTAGGATTCAAAGTTACTGACTACGACTCTATCGTGGAGCATCCCGCTTATGTGCCAGCAGCCGAAGTAGCAGCAGATCTCATGCAAAAATTTGCAGCAGAGGAAATTGATCACGTTGAGATGATTTACCATCACTTCCACAGTGTTGGTAAGCAAATTCTTACACAAGAAACATTCCTCCCTGTAAAACTTGAAGCCAATACTGAAGAAGTCTCTGGTACTCATTTAGACTACATTGTAGAACCATCTCAAGAGACACTTATTTCAGAGTTAATCCCTAAGGCTCTCCATCTGAAGCTATACACAGCTCTTTTGGATAGTCTCGCCTCAGAGCATGCAGCCCGCGTTATAGCCATGCAAGTTGCAACAGACAATGCAGACGAACTTCTTCGAGAACTCACATTGCAATACAATAAGTCACGTCAA
>CAUSYJ010000161.1:0-3979 GCA_963535845.1 uncultured Alloprevotella sp. | reverse complement strand
CGATTTCTCTTCATTTTCGTTGATTAGTTACACCGCGAAAACACCCTTGATACACCTCAACTTTTCATATTTTTCCTGAAAATTCTCTCCCAAAAGTGAGCCTTTCCATCTAATTTCCGCTTTTTTCGCATAAAAAAGGCCGTTTTTTTCCTTATTCTGTCAGCTGACACAATAAGGCTGTCAGCTGATAGCCTTATTGTTTTTGAAATTTCCCTTATTGTATTTTCAATTTCTCCTTGAGAAATTAAAATTCCAAGTAACCTTTTTCAAAATTGCCCTATTTTCCTAATCGCTCCTCCTCACGTTTTTTCGTTCGGTGGCCTTCAAGTTGGATTTTAAGCCATTCTCGAGGGCTTAAGATAAGAAAATTATTTACAAAATACACCATCAGTAAAATTCGGAATAGGACAAAAGCTCATGCCATAAGTCCTATATGCTCATCTTTCGGACAGAGAGACGAAGAATTTCAAGGCTTTGCCAAATAAACAGAACAAAAAAATCCCAACTACAGCTATGAAAGACTGTAGTTGGGAGATCATATTTCTGAATGTATTTCTACTTTTTACTATCTGCGTTTATTTGCGCAGTTTGATAGCCTTCTCGCCTTGCACGCCTATGAGGCGAACGAGATAAAGTCCCACAGGCAGAGCTGCAAGGGAGAGACTGTTGTGAGACGTCTGCAAAAGAAGGCGGCCATCGGTGCTATAAACCAAGATTTGGCGAGTGGCTTGTGTTCGGAGTTGGGCTGTTGCAGCATCATAAGCATAAGCAACGGTAGTAGTAGTGGAAATCTCGGACAAACCTGTCGCACTCAGCAATTCCTGCATACCTGCCAAAGCATTGATTTGTCCCACACCATATTGGCTATTGGGCATCTGTCCCATACTACTATTGCGGAGGGAAGTCTTAGCCAGCAGTGTGCGCACTTCTGTTGCTGTCAGCGTGGGTTTTGCTTGCAGCCACAACGCCATAATTCCCGCAACGGCAGGAGCAGCCATAGACGTTCCGTTTTCTACATACCAGTAATAAGTTTTCCCGCCTACAGTCTTATTAAAGACCACATCAGATGCCTTGACCGTGCGAGGTGCTGCAAAACTATTATAGGAAGAGACAACGGAAGCTCCTGGAGCTACAACATCAGGCTTTATACGCCCGTCACTGCAAGGGCCGAGAGCTGAAAGCGGATAACGCTCACTTAGCGTCCAGGGATTGACGGTCTCTACGCCCGAAAGACTTACATACCGATTCTTCGATACTGTTGCTCCCACAGCAATGGGTTCGTTGCCCGTGGCTGTCATGGCAATGGTGCTACTATTGGTGCCGTCGGTATAGCCTTCATGTCCTTCGGCAGAGAAACTGCCGTTGTTGCTATAGGCCAAGGCTTGCTGATGGGTAGTTTCTATCTCCACGCTCCACTCCTCGGAGGGTTGCTGCGAATAGCCCACATGGAAAGAGAGCGCATAAGCTCCCGTCTGTTCGTTTTTGATGCAGGTGGCCACGAGCGAAGCACGCTCTTTATCCACACTGCCAAAGCGTTCGTAACGCTCTGTCCATATTTGTCCCGTTGAGAAAGTATGGTCGAAAAAGACCTCACCAGTTTGTTTGTCTTTCAACAGTAAGCGGACGCTGCAAGAATCCCCTGCGCGGGTTTCTACAAAAAGTTGGTCAGCACCTGCCGCGGGAACTTTCCACACACTTTTTACAGAACGACCTGTCAGCGTGGAATTGCGATTGCCTTCATTGCCAACGGCCACTGACATAAGGCAACCTTGCTTACCAGCCAAGAGGCTATCGACCATGCGTGCCATCAGCCCTGTACCGTCTTTGAAGCCCATCATTGTACCAAGGCTCACATTGATGGCAATAGGGCGACCGACTTGCTGAGCATACTTTAACAGAAAGTCGACACCATCAACAATTCCTTGCTCTGTCCGATTGGTGGAAACGAGCACAAGATCGGCCTCGGAAGCCATACCGCCATAGAGCGTGGTGCTACTTCCCGCTGCAATACCGGCAACGTGTGTGCCGTGAGTGGCAGAAGAATTGTCGTGAGCTACCGCTGCTATCGAAGCAGAGGTCTCGTAAGCTCTCCCATAACCGTATGCCCCTGGCGAAGTAGCAATGGCATTTTGATCCCATACGTTCAGGATACGGCAGCGCCCATTGGAGTCTGTAAAATTAGGATGGGTGAAATCGAACCCCGTATCTATCACACCTATGAGAACTCCTTTACCTGTGTAGGACATAGATAGCCCTGTTCCAGCGTGCAAGACATCTGCATGAGTTTGCTTACGCACTTCGTCAGTCATCAACTTCAGTTGCTCACCAACATACAAGGCCTTGACACGCGCATCAGCCGCTAAAGAGGCCAGAGCAGAACGTGGTACGACGGCTGTATAGGTATCTCCGCATTTCACATTGAAATGAACATTATATTGTTGCTCCAGCTGTGCCTTTACTGCATCATCAGTTAAAGTGATATAGACATGCACAACGGTCGCTGACTGCTCTAAACTGGAGGACGAGAGAAGTTGTGCCGCTCGTACATCCAACTTGGGAGAGAGAACTGTACGATATTGTGCATGACTCGACAGAGAGAACGATAGACAGTATGTCGCTAAAAGTAGGATTTTTTTCATGAAGAAAGTGATAAAGAAGTGAGTGAATAACAAAAGAAACTACCGGCTCTTTCCACGCTTCCGGAGGAAAGAGCCGGCAGCCCTTCGTGCTATCTAAATGATGTAGGAGATTATTTCACAACAACCTTCAGTGTAGGCTGCTTGGGAGCAGATATCAGATAGATACCACCTTTAGACAATGTAATATTTGTACCCTTTGCTACAATGCGGCCACTTAAATCATAAATAGTGAGCGACTGTGCGCCAGAGATACTGCGACCGTTCAAAGCAATATCAGCGCTGGTCTGTACCGCAGCAACACCTGTTACTTCACCTTGCTCCCATGCAAACACAGGAAATCCGTTGTTCTGATTCTTGCTGTCAGCAACAAAAGATTTTGCATCCAAATTCTTATTGAGTTTCTCAAGAATTTCGTTTGCTTTCAACTCAGCTTCAGTAACATCTGTAGCAAGTGGATCATCAACATTTGAGAGTTCTTTGACATAGTAATTATCGGCACTAATGGCCTTTCCACCATCATTTTCACCAATAATAGCATGCGGTTTTCCTAAAAAATTTGCAACACCAGTTACTTTGCCAGTATTATAGCAATTTTTCACCACAGAATTGTCGAAAGTAAGTCCAACAATACCGCCACAGTAAACATAGTTGCTCGTCACTGCGCCTGTATTATAACAAGCCTGAATCATAGTGCCCTTCTCAGTCTGACCAACGATACCGCCACAAACCATACCAGCAAGGGTAACTGTTCCCTTATTGGCACAATAGCGAATGATGCTGGCATCCGTAGTAGCTCCTACTAATCCACCACCTATCGTGCTAGCACTAACAGCTCCGAGATTGACGCAATTCTCTAACAATCCACCTTCCATCTTTCCAATAATGCTACCAACAACTTCACCGTCAACGGCTATCTTGGAATTCTTTCCAATCGTTATGTTTTTGATAACAGTACCTTCCGTAGAGCAGGCAAAGAGAGCTACACCACCCAAAGAAACTGGTTGCCCTCCTATTGAACCTGTGGCTTCAGGTGCTTTCGTAATAAGCAGATGGTCGATGGTTTTATGGTTTCCATCAAATGTACCCTTAAAATAACAAGAGTTATCTACAGTCTGCTGAGTTTGAGAATCAGTACTCTTATCATATTTACCAATAACAGGAAACTCTTTATCCCCCATATTGAGGTCATTCATCTGGCGGAAATATTTACCAGCAAAAGCGTTACCACTCCCGACTTGGGCCGAAAGATAAGCCAACTGAGCTGGTGTTTCTATAAGATAAGGATTGTTTTCCGATCCATCACCATTTGTCCATGTGGTGCTTGCTGCACCGTCCCAGAC
>CAUSYJ010000160.1:0-4004 GCA_963535845.1 uncultured Alloprevotella sp. | reverse complement strand
GGATGTCAGATCCACTCACTCTGAACATTGCTGGTTTAAGAACAATGTTTAGAATGCTAAAAATGCTCAAAGTCGAGTTTGGTGAGAAAACTGTTCGAGGAATTATTTGTACAGAAGAAAATCCAAAGGGTAGAGGATTTGAAACAATTAGTGAGCAGCTACTATCATCGATTGACTTAAACGAAACATCTATTAGAGATATTGTTGTTGATACAGATGATATTAACTACCAGCTAAAGAAGAATGGAAAAGTAAATAAAACAGTTACAACGTCAGTCGAGCAGATTGACAAAATGCCAGGCGAGGTGACTGTTACGCTTGAACAATACGACCTTATCGTTATCGATGAGTATAGTATGGTTAGCAGAGAAAGCAGCAACCTCTATAAAAAGGCTATTGAACTGTTGAAAGAGAGCAATAGCGTTCTTGATCTTTGCGAAAAATCTTATGTAACATTGCTTTGTGGTGATGCAGGACAGTTACAGCCTGTACAAGGCATGATTAACAGAGAAATCAAGCAGGCTGCAAACGGTAAAGACGTGTTTGTACTGAATGAAATTCTTAGAAGTACAAACGATATTGCATATTTGGCAAAGGATATTCGTGAGTCAAAACCTCTAAATAAACTAGACGAGAAGTATGTAAAGATTATTTCTTTAGATAGACAATATCGAAATTACATCGATTATATCTATGAAGAAATTGCAGATGATATTAAACAGGCTGATGTTGTATTAACCTTCACAAACAAAAACGTTGACGAACTTAATGCGCAAATCAGACTTGAAAAAGGAATGTTTGGTGAAACGCAACCGGGCGATAAAATCATCTGTACTAGAAATGCTGGTTATAGACCGATGCTTCCTCCCGTGTTTACAAATGGTGAGATTCTAAAAGTCCAATCAGTTGAACCTGCTATTAACTATCTTGATTATCTGTTTATGCCTTTGGCAAAAGATGTTATGAGTGATGAGGAGATTGAGCAGCTAAAGAAGTGGCTTATTGTTGAACCTCTTGAATTAGTAACAACAATTTCTCAAAACAATGACGTTGTAAAGCGTGGAATTGTTTTGAATTCACCACGAGAAACAAAAACGGCAGATACGCAGGCACTTATTGCCATTCTGAATAAACTGTTTGAGAATCAAGCAAGCAAGTATTGCTATTACACATATCAATATGCTTACTCCATGACGGTACATAAGTCGCAGGGTAGTGAGTGGGATAGTGTGCTTTATATCGTTTCTAAAAACGAGTTAAGTATGCAGCGAAGCTATCATGCACAATATACAGCGGTCACGAGAGCAAGGAAATGTGTAAAAATTGTGTATGTTGATTAGACTACGCTTATATAGTCTATAATTGTGAATACAAGCACATTAGAAGAAAGGAACAAATACCTTGCTTGCAGAACATAATGTATTGTTGTAAAGGTTTTGAATTAAGAGAAGAAAGTAAAAGGAGAAAAAAATGAAGGTATGTAAGGTAACAGCTACAGAGGGAATGCTTTTTAACACAGACAAAGAGAATGGAATTGCTACTTATTGCTTTAACATTTCTAACGCAGAGGAAGGCATTGAAGAGGAGCAGGGTCAGATTACTATTTCTTGTAAGAAGTTTGATGAAGCTTCAAAGAAGTTTGTAGACGATAAGGAGAAGATGGCTCGTGCTGAGGAGATTGCAGAATTCTTTGGCTTTAAGCTATTTGAGCTTCTTGATCCAACATCTGCAGGCATCGACCAAGATATTTTTGATAAGTCTTATGAAATGTACGCAATCTTTGACGAGGAAACTGGAACAGCTAGTCTGTATACTTATGAGCCTACCCTGCGACTTCGTAAGGATAAGATTGATCGTGATACAGAGAAGGCTATCAACAATCTGAAGATGCCTGTTGTCTGTAGTGCAGTACAGCGCAATCAATGGATTGACTGGGAAGCAAAGAATCAGTATGGCTCAACGGGTCAGATTGATTTCTTCGTTGATGTTGAAGTAGATGGCAAGATTAAGCACGTTCGTGTTTCTGGAATTAGCTATTATGCCGGCAAAGATAAGAAGCGTGTCTACCTCAATTATCTGCCAAAGAGCAGGAAGAATGAGAATAAGCGCAACATTGATGATTCGATTGCAGAAATGCTTGATGTAGACCTTTCTGATGCCATGCTTGAGCGCAAAAAGCAGATGATTCAGAAGATGGTTGAAGGTAGGTACAAGCGACTTCTTGTTGAGATTAAAGAGAAGCTAGGCTGGGATATTGAGGGCATGATTGAGGGTACTACACCGCTGCCTGTTATCGACCAGCTTAGAATTGTTGATAATCCTAACGGTGATGGCGTATATCTGCAGGCAGACGTAACGCCTGTTGAGGAGTAGTCTTTACTTTTTGTCTATGCGCCTAGTCAATTCTAGGCGCATAGACTTTATTGATTGAGAAGAAGCATGACTATTGAATATCCTCCAAAAATAGAAAAATTACTGAAGTCTTACTATGGCGATGACTTTAGATTAGATATGAACCTTGTTTCTCTTGAAAAAACTAAAGAAGGTTATTCTGGAGTCGCACGTTTTGATTATTACGTTTTCAACGCCCTATTTGGTGGAGATTTAGAAAGTGAGTTTTATAGATTCACTATTACGGGCGATAAAAAGATAGCCGATGAATTTATCGGCGCACATGAAAAGCCTTACGGTAAATAGTGATGACTGATACTTATGTCAACATAGCATTGATTCTTCTATCATTATCTCAACTATAAAAAAAATAAAGAGGGAGTTCTTGTATGGAAAACAAATTAGTAGATTTTGGAAGCGTCCACCCAGATGTAAAACGCTACTTAGATCATGACTGTTATTGCCCAGGCGAGATTTACGATTTTACTGGCATTTGGGCGATGGTTTATAAAGCGGACGACAAATGCACGGTTATCGAGAATGACGGCAAGAAAACAGCCGTTATCATGGCTACGCCAGAGAATAGTAAGCAGATTGTCACTCTTTGGTATGATAACGATGATGGTGATAACGAGGACAATCATATCCTCAATATGGAGAGAATCGATGCCACGGAGAACAACATCAAAGTTATTCATAAGTATTTTGCCGGTACTCTTGAAAAGGGTGTTGATGCGTTTGATGAGTTTATTCCTGGCGAAACACAAAAATCACTTGAAAGGCTATTAAGTTTTTCAAGTGGATTCATTATTAGAGATTAGTTGTAATAGATTGTGTAATTATTATGAATTACACAATCTATTTCTTTTAAGTTCTATAATTGTTTACACGTTAAGCAAGAAAAGAAAAGAAAGGAACGCTAATGCGTGGCACTTTTGCTGGCAAGACAATTTATATCTCTGGTAAGATAACTGGCGTTGACAACTATCAAGAACGATTTAATACTGTTGAGCGTATGTTGTACAAAGCGGGAGCAAAATACGTGTTTAATCCTGCTAGAGCAATCAAAGAAACGGAAACCTATAAAACCGCCATGCTTGAATGCCTTTCCACGCTTACTTCATCTAATACATTTATTGACACACGTACACAAGATACTATTGTTGTCCCTCATTTTGATTACGTTCTAATGCTTCCAGACTGGGAAGATTCTAAAGGCGCACGTATGGAATATGACGTTGCTGATATTTGTGGTATTCCCATTACCTTCTATTGCAATCATTTCTCCAAACTCCTCCCATAACTATATATAGAAAGGAATACACATGGATTCAGAAACAATCGCTAATGCTCTTGGTAATCAATGGGATTACACCATTAGAGAGCCAAATCATCGCTTTATCAAGCTAACCGAACAAACGCTTGGTGAAATTCTCGTTAGGGTATCTGCCATTACGTTTATCAATATTGAAACTTTTGAGATATGCGTCTGTAATACTGATGTCGATGGCAACGGTATGCTCCACATAACAGATGACAGTATGAGGAAATTGCTTTCTATCATCATTTACTAACCCCCCCCACCCCACACACAAAAACAAGCCACCCCACCG
>CAUSYJ010000159.1:0-4017 GCA_963535845.1 uncultured Alloprevotella sp. | reverse complement strand
GTGTGCGCTTGGCCGACGATGATGCTAACAAACTATCTGCTTTATTTAGGTCGGCAAGTATGTGCTGGTAGCATTCGTCAACGGTGAGTCGTGGCGAAGGTTGCGTACTTGTTTTGGTGACATAGGGAATAGAAAGCTCGTGAGGACGAGAATAGTTCGGAGCAAACAAACGCAACATATCGAAATGTAGCATAGCTCGCAAAGCCAACGCCTCACCTTTATAACCATCTAACCGCGCAAAATGTTTCCCCTCAGCTTGTTGCAGCAAGTCGTTTATGGTATACACTGCAAAGAACGCCGATTCCCAAATACGATCTATTTGCTTCCTTACATCAGTGTCGCGATATTGCAAGTCGTAAGTTTTTGTCAGCGTAGTGAGTGCTGCCTCGTGGTCGTTGTAATACAACTGCGCAATCTCGTCAACAAATCCGAACGACAATTGGCGGCCGTAAAGATTTGGTTTTGCCAATGTTGCATATATTCCTGTAAGTACGTCCTCGAAACCTTGTTCGTCTGCATACATCTTCTTTCCGTCTATTTGTCCGGGCGTGTCTATATCCACAAATCCGCACCCTTGCAGCATCGTTGTTGTGAGAATAAGCGGCAATAATAAAGTGACTATTATATTTCTCATATCTTTACATTCAGTCCTATTTCAAAAACATGTGCGAAAGGATAGGCAAGTCCGCGCTCACGCTTGATGGTGGATAGATAAAAAAACTGCCCCGTAGAAAGTGAGATGCGCGCATCTGCAACGCGGCATACGCGACAAAGGTTGCTCGGAACTTGATATGCCAGCATCAACGATGTACCCTCCAGCACATATTCTTTGGCAACAAACCTCGACGTTGGTGGCGTTGCTTCGCGCAAGGCGATGTGCTTAAAAAGTGCCGCACTGCCTGGTTCCCGCCAACGACTGTAAAAAACACGCCTATCTACGTTGGTGAGAGGATCTGCTCCTTCCACTTTTGTGGCAAGCGTACTATTATATAATGTTGCACCTAATCGGTAGTTGAACGCAGCTGTAAGCGAAAAATCTTTCCAGGTTGCCGAAAATCCCCATGTGCCTTGTACTCTTGGCGAGGTATCGCCCACCACTTGTCGCTCATTATAGTCATAAGTGTAAGTATATTCACCGTTTCTTTTGATAAACACCTCTCTACCATTGGCAGGGTTGATGCCCGCAGAGCGCATCACTTTGAGAGCCGTGAGCGATTCGCCTTCCGCATAAAGCGGTACGGGCAAACGACTATTTCCCTGCTTCACGTTGTCGGCATTACGATTGCGCAGATAGTCGCTTATCTTCACTATTCGGTTACGGTTGTGGCTCATCGTTAGGTAAACATTCAAGCCTAACGGTCTACCGCTGAAAACGCGTCCTCTCAGCGAAAGTTCAACACCTGCATTGCGTATCTGCCCCAAATTCTCTTTGCCATTCAAAAAACCCGTATGAGCAGGTTTGGCAACAGTCATCACCAAGTCGTTGGTGGTGTTTAGATAAGCATCGAAGCTACCGCTTACGCGGTCGTCAAATAGCGCAAAGTCAACGCCTGCATTACGCTTCAAGGTGCGTTCCCATCTCAGATGGGTATTTGCCAATGCCGTTGGTACAGCTCCTATCTGGTTGTTGTAAATCAAATCCGAACGATAGCTATATGCCTGCCTTGCTTGATAAGAATGGAAATTCACGTTGCCCACAATGCCTGCGCTGGCTCTAATTTTGAGTAGCGTTACAACGCCATGATTCATGAAGCCTTCTTTGTGCACATTCCAACCTATGCCCAACATTCCGAAAGGAGCATATTTCTGCTGTGCACCAAATTTAGAAGACCCTTCACGACGAAAAGAAGCGTCTATAAAATAGCGGTTATCATAGACGTACTGCGCATTGATATAGCCGCCCAACATGCGTGCACGATCTCGGTTGCCCTGCGGAGTAGACCCTTCGGCAAAAGATTTCGCCATGGAAGCATGATCCACCTTGTCGGACAACAGTCCTGTTGCAATGAACCCATCAGATTTTTGCTCTATGGCTTGTACGTTTGCTCCCAACGTAAGATTGAGCAGGTGCTGCCCATATTTGCCAAATGCTTTATTCCATACGGCGAAAATACTGGACGATATATCGGCATGACGACTGTGCAAGATGTCGAAACTCCCCCGCTTTTGCTTTTCCACATACAGAAAGCGTTGCGACAGTGGTGAGAAAAAGCTCTCGTCATCGGTTTGTGTTTCGGTCAAAGCTGCAGTTCCCTCTATTCGCAATCCGCCGCCAAGGTTCCATCGCAGGCGCAAACTGTTGCTCATGGTGCGAGCACTACTATTGATATAGCTGCTCAAACTTTTCTCATAAAGAGGATTGGGTTTTCCAAAAGAAAGTTCGTTGTTTAATACCCCTGCTGCGGTATATGGCTCATCGTAAGGATTAAGAAGTGCATAGTTACTGAAACTGCCGTAAGGCACATCACCAGTCGTTGTACTTTCCACTCTACCCGTATATTGGATGAAAAGCCGTGTCCAGTCTCCATAGACCAAATTGACATACAGTGATGCCGTATGTCGATTGCTCTTTTGCATCAGTCCGTTAGTGCCACTGTAGCCTCCCATGAGTCGATAACGAAAAATATCACTACCGCCCATGAACGACAGGTTATGCTGATGTGTGACGCCGGTACGTAGCGGCATGCGCAACCAATTGGTATTCACGCCCGCTTTCACACGATCCAGCTTTTCGTAATACACTTTCTGTCGCTCCAAGTCAGTTTGACTACTGCCTTTCAAGTCGCCATAAATACCAGCCATGCGTTCGTATTCCAATTTTTCTGCGGCATTGAGCAGACGGTAAGCCGAAAGGTCCGCAACAGACAGTTGGTAACGCCCGTCGTAATCAACCTGTAACCGGCCAGCTTTTGTGGGCATCGAAGTAATCACAACCACACCATTGGCTGCTTTAGAACCGTAATATGCAGTAGCAGCGGCATCTTTCAACACCGAAACTTGCTTAATAGAAGCAGGCTGCAAACCAAAGATCACGCGCACATCTGTTTCCACTCCATCGAGAATAAACAACGGCAAATTAGTACGATCGCCCTCCACAAAACTGCTGCGTCCACGCAAAACCATATCGGGAATATGGTTGGGGTCTGCACCATAGTCATTATTGGGTATCAGTTCAAACCCCGGAGTATTGTTCTTGATCATATCCAGCAGGTTCGTGTTTGTCTGCCTGATGAGCGTCTCATGGTCTATAACAAAACTCGCCCCCGTATAACTTTCCTTGCGCTTGTTTACATACCCCGTAACAACTGCCTCGCTTATCTTTTCCGCCTGTTCGTTGAGAACAAAATGATAAGTAGTACGACTTTCCGATACTTTCAGCACTGCTGCTTTGTACCCCAGCAACTGAGCAGAAAGTTCAACAGCCGTTGCAGGCAACTTGATAGTAAAAAGCCCTTTAGCATCGGATTGCGTGGTAGCCAAAACCTTTTTGCCATCTGTAGCTTTTATAGAAACATACTCCAAAGGCGTTCCGTCGTCCGAATGCACCACGCCGCTTACCATACCCTTTTGGGCTGAAAGCGGCAAACAGAAAAAAAATAAGACAAGTATATAAAGGCTACTTTGAAAAAAGCAACGAGATATTATCATCACCTAAATTTGGGTTTATTTTGCGGTGCAAAGGAGGCATAATTCCGAAAATAGGACAATACCCTCAAGTGGGTATTTCATAAAGTAAGTAAATGCAGCAAGGTTAACAACACCGCAGCTTTTCCAGACTGCTGACACTCGGTGTAGCAAACGGAATAGAAGAATTAGGGAGAGATACTTATATTTGTTCCAAACGATTAAAACACAAAAGCTCCTGAAGAGGAAACAGAACAGCTATATGCGCCATCGAAAATATCCTTATAGCGTTTGAAAATACAATAAGGCTGTCAGCTCATATCCTTATTGCGTCAGCCCACGCCCTTATTGTATTTTTGAGCGCGACAAATAAGGCCGCAACTATGAGAAAAC
>CAUSYJ010000158.1:0-4020 GCA_963535845.1 uncultured Alloprevotella sp. | reverse complement strand
TCTTGCAATGGTACTTTCGCTACCTTCTATTGCATGCACAAGTTTTCTTGTAGGTAAGAAAGCTTCCACAGATGGTTCTGTCTTTATTTCCTATAATGCGGACGATTATGGAATGTACGGCCATTTAATCTATCTACCTCATGCCATTCATCCGCGAGGGACTATGAGAAAAATTATTGATGGCGATACAAATCACTACCTAGGCGAAATTCCTGAGGCAAGAGAAACCTATAAAGTTAATGGATACATCAATGAGTTCCAGGTCTCTATCATGGAAAGCACTTGGGGGGGGCGTGAAGAATTGGTTGATGCAAAAGGAATTATTGACTATGTCAGCTTGATGCGTATTGCTTTACAACGCTCAAAAACAGCGCGTGAAGCCATCAACGTAATGACGACTCTTGTCGAGAAGTATGGCTATGCTAGCAGTGGGGAATCTTTCTCCATTGCCGACAAAAATGAAATTTGGATTATGGAAATGATCGGTAAAGGTACAGGAGCAACAGGCGTCAACTGGGTGGCTGTGCGAATCCCTGACGATTGTATTGCAGCTCATGCAAACCAAAGCCGCATCCATAAGATTAGTCAGTATGCCAAAAAAGATGTGCTCTATTCTAAGGATCTTATTAGTTTTGCGCGTAAGAAAGGCTACTTTAATGGAAAAGATAGTGACTTTGATTTCGCCAATACCTTTGCTCCTGCAGATTTTGGAGCCATGCGTTTTTGTGAGGCCCGCGTATGGAGTTTCTTCAATCGCTTTGTTAGTGGCATGGAGAAATATCTAGACTATGTTGATGGTCATCACATTGGCAATACCGAACCTATGCCTCTTTACATGCGTCCAACCCGTCCCCTCTCTCGCCAAGATATAATGGACGGAATGCGTGACCATTATGAAGGTACACCTTTTGATGTAAATAAAGATATGGGACAAGGACCATGGGAGATGCCTTACCGCCCTACTCCTCTCCAATTTAAGTATGAGGGGAAAACTTACTTTAACGAGCGCCCCATTTCTACGCAACAAACTGCTGACACATATATTGCTCAGCTACGTTCTTATCTTCCAGATGCTATTGGTGGTATCCTTTGGTATGGAAGTGACGATCCCAATATGATAAGCTACACTCCTATTTATTGCCAAAACACCATAGTGCCAGAATGCTTTAATGCTCCAGATGCTGACGGAGGAAATTTCTCGTGGAAATCTGCTTTCTGGGTTTGTAATTGGGTTAGCAATATGACTTACCCTCGCTACAATCAAGTATTCCCAGCAGTTCAACGAGTTCGTAATGAATTAGATAGTACGTGGATAGCCCAGCAACCGAGTGTGGAAGCTAAAGCCCAAGAACTTTATAAGACGTTGCCAGATAAGGCTCAAGAGTTCCTAAACAGTTATAGTCTACAATGTGCAGCTACAATGTTGAAGGATTGGAAGAAACTTGGAGAATACATTATCGTAAAATACAATGATATGACAGTTAAACCCGAAAAAGATGGAAAGTTTGAACGCACTGCCGATGGGCTTTGTGTACCTCCTAAGCGCACGGGATTTTCTGAAAGTTATAAGTCATCCCTTATAAGGGAAACGGGTAACAAGTATTTTGTCCCTTCAATACCCAAATAATCAGAAATGGAATATATCAAAACAAAAATCGAAGGTGTGTGGATTTGTGAGCCACACATCTTCGATGATGCTCGCGGCTATTTCATGGAAACATGGCGTGAAGAAGATTTCAATAAAAATATAGGCAAAAAAATTACATTCATTCAGGATAACCAATCAAAGTCCAGTAAAGGAGTTCTCCGTGGCTTGCATTATCAAAGAGGAGAATTCTCACAAGCAAAATTAGTTCGTGTGCTGCAAGGTGAAGTTCTAGATGTTGCAGTTGATCTTCGAAGAAACTCTCTCACTTTTGGGAAACATATAGCGGTAACTCTTAGCGAAGTAAACAACAGACAACTATTCATCCCTCGTGGCTTTGCTCACGGTTTTCAAGTATTGAGTGATGTGGCTATATTTACTTACAAAGTCGACAATACCTATGTCCCCCAGGCCGAATGTAGTATCTGCTATAATGACCCAGACTTGGCCATAGACTGGCCCATTACAACTCCCGAAGAAGTCTTGCTTTCGGAAAAAGACTTAAACAAGGCAGTATCCTTTAAAGAAGCAGTAGTATTTTAAGTATGAAGAATATTCGAAACTTTTGTATCATTGCCCATATTGACCATGGTAAAAGTACCTTGGCTGATCGTCTCTTAGAACGAACGCAGACCATAAAGGTAACAGAAGGGCAGATGCTCGATGATATGGATTTGGAACGTGAGCGCGGTATCACGATTAAGAGTCATGCCATCCAAATGGATTACACTCAAGATGGCCAGCACTATACATTAAACCTCATTGACACTCCGGGACACGTAGACTTCTCGTACGAGGTTTCTCGTAGTATCGCAGCCTGTGAGGGATGTTTACTCCTCGTCGATTCTACCCAGGGAGTTCAAGCACAGACTATATCAAATCTGTATATGGCCATAGAACATGACCTGGAGATTATTCCAGTTCTTTCAAAGTGCGACATGGTCAATTCGATGCCTGAGGAAGTAGAAGATGAAATCATTGAACTATTGGGTTGTAAGAGAGAGGAAATCATACGCGCGTCTGGAAAAACTGGTGAAGGTGTGGATGATATTCTGCGAGCCATTATAGAAAAAGTTCCAGCGCCTGTTGGAGAAGAGAACGCTCCTCTCCAAGCCATGATTTTTGATTCCGTTTTCAACCCTTTCCGTGGTATCATTGCCTACTATAAAATCATTAATGGCTCTCTACACTCTGGTGAAGAAGTAGTATTTGTCAATACGGGACAACGCTACATCGCAGATGAAATTGGAGTTCTTAAAATGGAACTTTCAGCTCGTAAAGAATTACATTGTGGCGATGTAGGTTATATCGTAAGTGGCATAAAAACGGCTACGGAAGTAAAAGTCGGTGATACAATCACATCTGTTGCAAAGCCTTGCGAAAAAGCCATTGCAGGCTTTGAGGAAGTAAAGCCGATGGTCTTTGCAGGTCTCTATCCTGTTGAAACTGAGGATTTCGAAAATCTTCGTACCAGCCTTGAGAAGTTGCAACTTAACGATGCCTCACTTACCTTCTCTCCCGAGTCTTCTGTTGCACTGGGCTTTGGCTTCCGTTGCGGCTTCTTAGGCCTACTTCACATGGATATTATTCAAGAGCGTCTTGATAGAGAGTTCAATATGAATGTGATTACAACTGTGCCCAACGTAAGCTACAATGTCTACGACAAACATCTCAATATGTTGGAGGTTCATAATCCCGCAGGAATGCCAGATGCCACTGACATCGACCACATTGAAGAACCTTATATTCGAGCAAGTATCATCACTAAAACAGATTATATAGGTTCTATTATGACCCTCTGCTTAAACAAACGTGGAGAACTTGTAAAACAAGAATATGTTTCAGGTGATCGTGTAGAGATACACTATGACATGCCTCTCGCAGAAATAGTTATTGACTTTTATGACAAACTCAAATCTATCTCTAAAGGGTATGCCTCTTTCGATTACCACCCCATAGAGTTCCGCCCATCTCGTCTTGTCAAACTCGATATTCTACTCAATGGTGAACCTGTTGATGCTCTGTCTACACTTACTCACGTAGACAATGCAACAAACTTTGGTCGACGCATGTGCGAGAAATTGAAAGAACTTCTTCCACGCCAACAATTTGATATTGCGATACAGGCCGCTATCGGAGCAAAAATCATTGCGCGTGAAACTGTGAAGCAGCTAAGAAAAGACGTTACAGCAAAGTGCTATGGCGGTGATATAAGCCGTAAACGAAAGTTGCTTGAAAAGCAGAAACGTGGTAAGAAACGTATGAAGCAAATCGGCAACGTAGAAGTGCCACAAAAAGCTTTCCTTGCTGTATTGAAATTAGACTAATACATATATAAAACAGCCATGTAACTAAATGATACATGGCTGTTTTAC
>CAUSYJ010000157.1:0-4049 GCA_963535845.1 uncultured Alloprevotella sp. | reverse complement strand
TCTCTACATTATTATTGGGCGCTCCGCTACAATAAGCGCGTCGGCTGACGCAATAAGGATGCCAGCTGACATCCTTATTGCATTTTCAAACGCAATAAGGATATTCACGCTCAGCTCTATTCGCCTCTTCGCTAAAAACATTTCAAAAACACAATGATAAGTTCTAACAGGTCTATCTACTTCCACACATCGTTTCAACACAAGACCAAAAAAACCAGCGGAATGCTCTCTTATAGAGTCTTCCGCTGGTGAGGAGTGAGGGGATAAAAATTATTCTAGCACACGATTATGATTCTCTCCATAGGCTTTATCGCACAACGACCTTTTCGGCTATATTGTTTACCTTCACAACATAAAGACCGGGCAAGAGAGAGAAGGAATGGTGAGAGGGGGAAGCGGAGGATACTTTACCCACCAAACAGCCGCGCATATCATAAATATGAATATCAGCAGCATTTACTGCATAAATATCAATTCTTCCTTCCGACGGAATAATGCGTAGCATGGAATCCTCCACGGGTTGTACTGCCGTGGTAGCGTTGTGCACATCTTTGAGGTCGGAAGCATTAGAGACATAGGAGTCGGAGTATTTCTTTGCCAAAGCTATCACACTATAGGCGTAATCGTGGTTAGGCTCTAAATCACGAACCTCATACGAACATTTGTCTGTGAAGAATGTTTTTGTGGGGCGATATAGTTTCTCTCCTGCCTTTACGGTTTGCCGCACAGTAACTTCGTCAAGATAGAAGGGTTTGCCGTACATACTCATGAATGCGAGTTTTATGTTTCGACTCTGATTCCAATCCGTCACTAGATTGTCGAAGCTCACAGTTCCAGTAGTGTAACCTGGAGTTGTTCCCATCGGCAGCACGCGTGCGTCCAAAGCCACGCGATCGCTATATTCTTTCATCACAAGCACAAAGAGCGTATCTCCTGGGTGTGTGTTGTAGGCTTTCAAATCTACTTCGAAGATTCCGCTATTGCAATCCAAAGACAAACGTGGCGATACCACAAGACCTGCCAACCCTAAATAATAGTTTGTTTCCTGCGTACCTGCCATCCCTTTCGCCCACGCTGGCAACTGCTGCATCCAGTCGGTATCGGTCTCGCCGCGTTGTGCCAAAGAAGCCGTACGGTCGTAAGTGACAGATGGCTGTTCGACAGAGCCTTCGTTTATCCGATTGAAAGTTTCATGAAGAACAACCACATCGGAAGTCTCTTCCTTGGGCTGAACTATCTGATAGGTGTTCAACTGATACTTATCTGCATGATACAAAGCTTCCCAATTGGCCGTATAGCTTGTTGCAGAAACGTTTGTTGGTTCTTTCGGCATAGGGGTGACTCCTACAATTCCGTCTACCCAAACGTCATTAGAGGGATCGGAGAGAACGTCGCCATCCTTCGCCTTGACAGAATAGAAATATTCGTACTCTGGATGGATGTCTGAAACCACACAGAATGTATCTGTCACTTCCTTGTCCGTTATGAAAGGTTTTGGAATGGGCAAAGTTTTATAGGTGTATGTCACATCATCGATGGCAAAAGAGAGAAGATTCTTCTGAATGTATTCTATCTTTATCTGAGTGGCATTATCGCCCAAGGCGTTTTGGTCTAAAGTATAAAAACCTCCATCTTTCTGCATCCAACTATTGGGAATGTAGGCAATAGGTGTCCAGCTGCCGCCTATCAGAGCCGACACTCCCACCATGGAGTAAGAGAAATTGGGTTCTGTCTCCATACTGCTTGGTTTCACCCAAAATGAGACCTTCGTGATAGGAGCTGGAGAAACTGGTGTCATGATGTAGTCGCCCTCTTCATCAAAATTGAGAGAGAGCTTTCCAGAATGCAAATCGACTGCATCTGTACAGACATCCTTTTTGCCTTTGGAGGAAACATCAATCGCCCATCCTTGGGGGTAATTAGGAGTGGTTAGATTTATCTTTCGGGTGATTTCATCAAAACTTATCGCATCAAAGTTTTCCATTACAGTGGTTTCAGGAATCACCTCATCGGGCATTCCTTTATAGTAGACATTGAGCAGATAGCTCTTGGCATCCTTAGTGGGTTTCCATCTCGCTACAAAGGATGTGGAAGAAAGATTAACGGGATTCAGAACAGAAGGTGCAAGAATTTTAGTCTTCGTACGAACGATTTTTATATCGTCGAGAAGCATGTCACATTTCTCTGCTTGAAATTGGAAAAGATTATTAGCATTGAAAGTACCCTTGCTGGTTTTGATTTCAAAATTCTGCCATTCAGTGGTTAGCTGGAGCGTGAAGTTGTCCTCTGGGCCTGTGTTGTTATCACAAAGGGCCACCCAAAGCGTGCCTTCCGTATCTTTCGCGTTCAACCGACGAGCGCGAAAAGTTAGCACCACATCTCCAAAAAGTTCCATCTCGGGAGTGCTAACAAATCCTGCGCGTTCGCCATTCTCAAACATACGCAAACAGCAGATGCCTCCGGCTTGATAGGCTTCATTTCCTACCCACCCTTTCATCTTGGTATATTTAGCGGGGATGGTGAAAGAGGTGTGAGAACCACAAACGGGCTTCCCATCTGGCACGGCTTCGGTCCCAGCAGTCCATTTGGAGAAATCTTCTTGAAGTACCGTCTCCGCAGGTGC
Source organism: uncultured Alloprevotella sp. (assembly GCA_963535845.1). GTDB lineage: Bacteria > Bacteroidota > Bacteroidia > Bacteroidales > Bacteroidaceae > Alloprevotella. The sequence continues at coordinate 1,426 of CAUSYJ010000157.1, read as the reverse complement.
CTTATTTGAAGCCGCCAACAGCGCATGAGCCTTTGGTTGAACTGCATGAACAAAGGGGTTCGGCTGGGGTTTATTCCAATGAAAGCCCTTAGAGATTTGTGCCGACAAATTCCCTACCATACAAAAGGAAAGAAAGAGGCTTCCCAATGCAGTGTGTAAAACAATACTTTTCATAGGCTAACTATTAGTGAATAATATATTTGAAAAAAATCGCTAGCGAATACCTTTTTCTACTACAATCCATGAGGAATATAGCTCAGTTGCAAATGTAGGGAATATTTTTATTTCTTACAAAAAATGCGTTGCAGCCTAGAAAAAGACTGCAACGCATTGTGCTATTATCAAACGAAAGAACTTTATTAGTCCTCTGCGCGACGAAGCTGCTGTACATAAACAGCGTGCTCCTTTGCGAGACGCTTCAGTACGCTGGGCTTGTTGTACTGCTGACGAGCGCGGAGCTCTTTAACAACACCTGTTCTTTCGAATTTTCTCTTGAATTTTTTGAGGGCGCGTTCGATGTTTTCGCCTTCTTTAACGGGTACTACGATCATTTTTCGTTGTTTTTATTTTGTTATTTAATAATTGCGAGGGAGATATACTTCTTGCGAGGTGCAAAAGTAGTGCATTTTTAATGAAGAACAAAACAATCCTTTTATTTTTTGAGTTTGTTCTTACATTTCTAGCTATTTGCCCTTGCAAGGTCGTTAATAGTTTGAGTTAGAATAGTTTTTCTTTCTTACTATATTTTGTCACCCCCTTTCGTAGCAACCTTATCGTCATTGACGACATAAAGCGTTTGAGTGTTAAACGGTATATTGAGTTTTGGATCTTCATTGATGGCTTTATAAAAAGCTTCTTGCATACGGAAACGTACGTCCCAATAGTCGCTGGGATTAACGTAGGCGCGCACCGTAAGTTCTACACTGCTTGCACTGAGATTGGCCACTTCAACAAAATAAGGATCAAGCGCATTCCCCTGTATGTCCTTTGGTTCTGTTAAGATGGCTGGATCTTGCTTCAAACAGTTGACAATAACATCGCGCGCATGTTCTACATCATTTCCATATTCAATTCCCACCGTCCATATCTCACGGCGCAAAGCGGTTTGATCGCTATTGATAACAAGCGTCGTAGACATCGTGCCATTGGGAATATAGACTCTGCGACCATCTGCGGTTTCGATGATAGTATGGAATATCTGTATCTCGCGAACAGTACCTATGTTGTTTTGCGCTTCTATCGTATCTCCAACCTTATAGGGCTTGAAAAGAAGGATAATCAGACCACCTGCAAAATTTTGAAGATTGCCAGAGAGAGCCATACCGATAGCAACACCAGCAGAGGCTAAAAGAGCTGCAAAAGACGTGGTATTCACGCCTAAGGTACTAACCACTGTCACGATGAGCAAAATCTGTCTCTTATACAC
>CAUSYJ010000156.1:0-4052 GCA_963535845.1 uncultured Alloprevotella sp. | reverse complement strand
AATCTGTAATATTCCTTTATTTATTGAATCTTTCTGTATTTTTGAGGCAAAATAATCGAATACAATGAACGAGAAATACAAACACTTCCCAGCCTGCCATGTGGTATTCCCTCCTAAGTGTGAGGAAAGACGAGCTGCGTTCTATCTTGCAGCAGAAGAATACGTAGCAGAAACTTTTAATGAAGGCAACTATATATTTACCTGGCAGCTCTCCCCTACCTGCGTCTTTGGTAGAAATCAAATTCCACATTCAGAATTAGATATAAATTTCTGTAATCAAAATGGAATCGATTTATGTCGGCGAAAAAGTGGAGGAGGAACAATCTTTGCCGATCGCAACAATATAATGATTAGCTTAATCACTCCTGCATGCGATGTAGAATCTCTTTTTGCAGAATATGCAGAGATGGTTTCTTCAGGATTAAGAAAGTTAGGCGCTCCAACAATGGTATCTGGCCGTAATGATATTATTCTTGAAGATGGCAGGAAAGTTTGCGGTAATGCCTTCTACCATCAAGCTAATAGAAATATTGTGCATGGAACTATGCTCTATGGGACAGATGTCGAGAAAATGATTGGTGCACTAACGCCAGATAAGGCTAAATTAGAGTCAAAGGGCGTTGTCAGCGTTAAAAGTCGCATTGGTGAACTTAAGGCGTATCTACCGTTCGATGTAACGACTCTACGGTCTCGATTAATAACAATGCTTACTGATAAGAGTTTGGAGCTTTCAGAAGAAGACATAAAATCCATTGAAGAATTAGAACAGACTTACTATGCCACAACCTATCTATGGGGACACAAAGCCAAGTCTGATATTTGTAGAACAGAACGTATTGAGCAATGTGGGACTATTCATGTGGATATCACTCTGCGTGGTTCACTTATAGAATCTATAACACTTTCTGGTGATTTCTTTGAAATTGGAAAAAACGTACAAGAGACTTTCTACAACCTTTTCCACGAAGCCCCATACAATCGGGCAGAGTTGAAGCACATCCTAAACCAACATCATCCCGAAAAGCTCATTCGTAACTTGAGCGAGAATGCGCTTCTCAATCTATTGTGTCCGTGAAATAATATCTAAAATCTAAATAAGCAATTATGGATAAAACAACCTGTTTACATGACAAACACGTAGCATTAGGAGCTAATATGGTTCCGTTCGGAGGTTTTGATATGCCTCTATTCTACAATAGTATCGTTGCTGAGCATGAAGCCGTACGGCAGAAAGTCGGAGTTTTCGATGTAAGCCACATGGGCGAAGTTAAAGTTACTGGGCCTGAAGCGGAAAAGTTTGTTCAGTACATTTTCACCAATGATATTAAAGACGCAGAGACTGGTAAAATTTTCTATGGTATGATGTTGCACGAAAATGGAGGAACAGTTGACGACCTATTGGTCTATAAAATGGGGCAACAAGACTTTCTCCTTGTCATAAATGCAGCAAACATAGACAAAGACTACGCACATATCGTTAAATACGCTCAAAATTTTGATGCTAAAACAGAAAATCTCAGTGATATTTACGGACAAGTTGCCATTCAAGGCCCAGAAAGTGAAGCAACAGTAGAAAACATATTAGGAATAAAGTGCAGCGACCTTACATTTTATACCTTTAAGACTATACTCTTTGAGAACGAAAAAATAATCATCTCACGTACTGGTTACACAGGTGAAGACGGATTTGAAATTTATGCTTCACATTTCATTATAAAACATATTTGGGACAAACTTATTAAGGCAGGCATCCAACCTTGTGGATTAGGGTGTCGAGATACTTTACGTTTTGAAGTAGGCCTACCACTCTATGGCGATGAGCTTTCAGATGAAATTAGCCCTATCATGAGTGGTCTCAGTATGTTCGTAAAATTTGAAAAGGATGATTTTCTTGGAAAAGAAGTTTGTCTAGATCAAAAAGAGAACAAGACATATAAGCAGCGCGTTATTGGTATTGAGCTTCAAGAAAAAGGAATTCCCCGCAATGGCTATCCTGTACAAGCTGAAGGAAAAGAGATTGGATATGTAACAACAGGCTACAAATCTATTTCTACAGGCAAATTTATTTGTATGGCTCTCATCGACAAGAACTATGCAAAACTCGATACTCCTGTTGAAGTTCTCATCCACAATAAACCTCGTAAAGGAATTGTAGTAAAGAAACGCTTCTATCAGAAGAGCTACAAAAAGTAAGAGACAAGAAACCTAATCAAACATAAAAACATTATGGCAAAAATCATTGAAGGACTCTATTATAGTGAGTCACACGAATTCGTAAAAGTAGAAGGTGAATATGCATATATTGGTATCACCGATTTTGCACAAGGACAATTGGGAAATGTAACTTATATTGAATTCCCAGAAGTCGATGATGAAATAAGTGCAGGTGATAGCTTTGGTTCTGTAGAGAGCGTTAAAGCTGCAAGCGACTTAACATCACCTGTTAGTGGCGTTGTTGTTGAAATAAATGATGTGCTCGAAGATGAACCAGAATTAATCAACAAAGATGCCTATTCAAATTGGCTTATTAAGATTAAGCTTTCTGATCCTTCTGAACTTGAAAGTTTGATGGATGCTCAAGCTTATACCAATATCTGCAAATAAAAAAACATTTAGGATTTGGCAATTAGATTCATTCTTTTGAACCTAAAGCCAAATCCTTTAATTTTTCCTATACAAATACTTTCCACACACAGAAGATCAGATTCAGGAAATGCTGAAGACAATTGGTGTGAACTCACTTGAGGAACTCTATGCAGAAATTCCAGAAGAACTGAAAGTCAAACACGAACTGAATATTACTCCAGCAAAATCCGAAATGGAAGTTCGCAAAGAACTCCAAGATCTAGCCGAAGCAAATATCACTCCAGTATGCTTTGCCGGTGCTGGAGCTTATGATCATTACCAACCAAGCATTATACCCTACATTGCATCTCGTTCTGAGTTCTCAACGTCTTATACCCCATATCAAGCCGAAATATCTCAAGGCACACTTGCCTACATCTTTGAGTACCAAACAATGATGGCTCGCCTAACAGGAATGGATATAAGTAATGCTTCTATGTATGATGGTGCAACAGCTACTGCTGAAGCCATGATAATGTGTATTCATGCTGCACGCAAAAAGAACACTGTACTTATTTCTGATACTTTCGCTCCCAACACACTTAGAGTAGTTGAAACCTACGCCAACTTCCACGATGTAAACCTTGAGCATATCCCTGCCATTCATGGTGTAACTAATAAAGAGTTTCTAGCAAAACGTCTTCAAAAGGAAGATGTGGCTGGCGTAATCGTTGCTCAACCCAACTATTATGGTATCATTGAAGATTTCGATGGATATGCTGAACTATGTCATTCCCACAAAGCACTTTTTGTTATTAACTCCTTGGCTTCTGCACTTGGTGTTCTGAAAACGCCAGGAGAATGGGGCGCAGATATCGCTTGTGGCGATGCACAAAGTCTTGGATTCCCACTTAATTTTGGAGGACCTTACATCGGTTATCTTTGCACTAAGAAAGAACACGTCCGTAAGATGCCAGGACGCCTTGTTGGTGCAACAACAGACGCCGACGGTAAGCGTTGCTTTGTGCTTACATTACAGGCACGAGAACAGCATATCCGTCGAGAGAAAGCCACATCAAATATTTGTACTGCTCAAGGCGTTATGTGTTTGTATGTTGCAATCTACTTAAGTCTTATGGGAGAGAAAGGACTTAGAGAAGTAAACGAACAAAGCTATGCAGGTGCACACTATCTACACGATCAACTCCTAAAAACAGGTAAGTTTGAAGAAGTTTATGACAAACCTTTCTTAAACGAATTCTGTTTGCACTACAAAGCTAATGTAGATGAATTCATTCGTGAAAGTATAGAAAAGCACCACATCTTGCCAGGAGTCAAAGTAGAGAACTCTGAAAATGACATTCTTATAGCCGTCACTGAAAAGCGCAGCAAAGAAGAAATCGATCAATACATTCAGCTCATTAAGTAAAATAGAGAAACGCTATGAATAATGTATATTATCTGTCTCTTATACACATCTGACGCTG
>CAUSYJ010000155.1:0-4066 GCA_963535845.1 uncultured Alloprevotella sp. | reverse complement strand
TCGTGAACCTCACCAATCTTGTGAGTTTTACCAGTGTAGAAAAGGATACGTTCGGATGTAGTCGTTTTACCAGCATCAATGTGGGCCATGATACCGATATTACGCGTCAAATGAAGATCTTGTTTTGCCATTGTTTATTTTATGCTACTTTCTGTTTAGAATCTGAAGTGAGCGAATGCACGGTTAGCCTCAGCCATGCGGTGCATATCTTCCTTACGCTTGAATGCGCCACCCTGCTCATTGAATGCATCCATGATTTCGGCAGCGAGCTTATCAGCCATAGTCTTACCTCCGCGCTTACGAGCGAAAGCAATCATATTCTTCATAGAGATGCTCTCTTTGCGGTCGGGACGAATCTCTGTAGGCACTTGGAAAGTAGCACCACCAATACGGCGGCTCTTCACCTCCACCTGCGGAGTGATTTTATCGAGGGCAGCCTTCCAAATCTCCAGCGGAGACTTTTCATTGTCCTTCATCTTCTCACCTACGAGGTTCAAAGCATTATAGAAAATCTCATAAGAGATATTCTTCTTACCATCGTACATCAGGTGATTCACAAACTTGGAAACCTTCTGGTCTCCGAAAACGGGATCCGGAAGGATCAAACGTTTTTTTGGTTTAGCTTTTCTCATTTTTCTTATTGGTTTTATGGGCTGCATCTTTGTTCTTCAACTCGCCGTTGCGATGTTTACTCAACCTTTCTGCAAACCAAACTTTTTATTTCTAATTACTTCTTAGCTGCTTTAGGACGTTTAGCACCGTATTTAGAACGACGCTGCGTACGGTTAGCAACACCAGCAGTATCCAATGTACCACGAACGATGTGATAACGAACACCAGGGAGGTCTTTCACACGACCACCACGAACCAGCACGATGCTGTGTTCCTGCAAGTTGTGTCCCTCTCCAGGGATGTAAGAGTTGACTTCCTTAGAGTTCGTCAAACGAACACGAGCCACCTTACGCATTGCTGAATTAGGCTTCTTCGGCGTTGTGGTATAAACACGAACGCACACGCCTCTACGCTGTGGGCAAGAATCAAGAGCAGGTGACTTGGAGTTAGCCGTTTCTGCTGTTCTACCCTTTCTTACTAATTGTTGAATAGTAGGCATTTTGTTGATTTTTAATTGTTTATATATTTGTTTTCTTTTTCTTACTTGAGATGTAGGCATACAACATGCCTTAGCGGCTGCAAAATTATGAAAAACAATCTGAACGAACAAGATTTCAACAACTTATATTTAGCATCTTTTTCTCTTTCATCCATTCAGAGGATACTTCCACTGAGCTTTGTGTTCTATTTTTTCGTCAAGACTCACTATGATATTTCTTCATTTACACATCAGCATAGAAAACATCAGAACGAGGTTTTTCTTCTCCACTCCTCTAAAGGTTTATTGCAGAACATAAATATAAAAACTCGCACGAAAGGTTTCACTCGTGTTTTTTTGCGTTTTGTATGGAGTCCCAAAATAAGTTTTATCTCACAAAGATGTATATTTGCAATCATAACATCTAACGCATTTCATAAACACATATATGAAGAACTTTTATCCGTTTTTTGGAATGGCTTTAGCAGGTTTTGCACTAAGCCTTCCTATACAGGCCCGACAACGTCCCAATATCGTTCTTTTTCTAGTAGACGACATGGGATGGCAAGAAACATCTGTTCCTTTCTGGGAACATCCCACTCCGCTCAACAATCGCTACCATACACCAAACATGGAGCGACTTGCCAATATGGGCGTAAAATTCACCCAAGCCTATGCGTGCGCAATATCTTCTCCGTCACGCTGTTCGCTCCTCTCGGGAATGAATGCAGCACGCCATCGCGTGACAAATTGGACGATTCATTTCAACCGAACAACGGACTCTCCCAGCGACTCTATTGATTTGCCCGAATGGAACTGTAATGGCATTCAACCAGAGAAGGCGCAGAACTATGCTAATTTCGGACGAGCTACTTTTATCACTCCGCTTCCTCAACTTCTACACGATCATGGATATTATACCATTCTTTGTGGCAAAGCTCACTTTGGTGCGCAGCAGACACCTGGAGAAAACCCTACAGAGATGGGATTCGATGTAAACATCGCTGGGGCTGCAAATGGAGGTCCTGGCAGCTACTTGGCAGCAGACAATTACGGCCGTGGAGATTTTCACGTGGGTGGTTTAGAAAAATACTACGAAAAAGGAACTTTTCTCACAGAAGCTTTAACGCTCGAAGCAATAGACCATCTCAAAAAGCCCATTGCTGAAAAGAAGCCTTTTTTTCTCTATATGTCACACTATGCCATCCACATACCCTACCAACCTGACATCCGATTCACCAGCAACTACCAAGATCGTGACGGACAGGGCGTTTATGACGAACAGTTAAAGGCGCGCCTCAACAAAAGTGAGATAAATCATGCTGCACTGGTGGAAGGAATGGATAAGAGTTTGGGCGACTTGATGGATTTTCTTGAACAACATCCTAAGACGGCACAAAACACCATCATTATCTTCATGTCGGACAATGGCGGACAGGGCGTGGCCGTCAGACAAGGAAGAGAAGACTTTGATCAGAATTGGCCTGCGCGAGCTGGTAAAGGTTCGGCTTACCTGGGTGGAATAAAAGAGCCTATGATTGTTTATTGGCCCAAAGTAACAAAAGCAGGAACGTCTAACGATAACCGTGTTATGATAGAAGATTTCTTTCCCTCGCTTCTGGAGATGGCCGGCGTGAGAAACTACAGAACATTGCAAAATGTGGATGGAGTTAGTTTTGTTGACCTTCTAAAACAACCGAACAAACGGCGCGAACGCACTTTCATTTGGCATTTCCCAAACATCTGGACAACGGGTGTCTCACGCGAAGAGGGTTACGGAGCTTACTCGGCTATCATGAAAGGTGACTATCATCTTGTTTATTTTTGGGAAACACGTGAAAAGCGATTGTTTAATATCAAGGAAGATATTGGTGAACGAAATGATGTTTCTGCTACCCTACCCGATTTAACACAACAACTTGCGCAGGAACTATCCGATTCTCTGCGCGCCTACAAGGCACAACGCCCAACGTGGAAACGAAACAAACAACAAGTACCATGGCCTGACGAACCATAAAAAATAAATGCAAAATCGGGGCGAAGAGGATCACTTCGCCCCGATTTTTCTATTTTTATTTAACACACTAAACTAATTGCGGGATGAGCTGGTCACGTTCTCCAGGCAGCAGATCTATGACTGGTACTTCAGGCATAGTATAACAACCAGGTTGCTGACGCATTGTTGCACGAGCTGAACAAACAAGGATTTGAGCCGTAAGTGCGGGATTATTGATGTGCATCTTAAATTCGAACAGCTGATTCTGAGTTGTTCCGCTAACGCCTTTTCGCGTAAGATCTACACCATGTCCCATATCAATCACATCGTCCACGCAAGGAACCTGCTGAACGTGAGTCTCATCATGTACGAAATAAGGATCATTCTTGATAGCTGCTTCCACTTCCTTGAAGTCAGCGCCTTCTTCCAATTCGATATAAACCATGCGGCGATGAATGCTGGTACCGAGAGGAATCGTCATGGAAAGAGCTGCTTTCACACCTTTGATTGCTTTCACAGCCACTGTGTGACCCATACTCATACCTGGACCGAAGTTTGTATATGTCACACCCTTTGGCGCAATGGCCTGTAACATTGTGCGAACAATAGAATCGGTACCTGGATCCCAACCAGCAGAGATGATACTTACTGCATTATGCGCCAATGCAGCAGCGGAAAGTTTTGAACGAAGTGCTAACACCTCTGTGTGAATATCGAAACTATCAACAGTATTGATACCCAAAGCCAGAATAGGCTTAGCCGTTTCTTCAACCTTGCGTGAGGGAGTTGCAAGAATAGCCACATCTACCTGACCGAGTTCTTGTATATCTTTCACTACCTTGTAAGAGGCAAGTTCTTGTGGTTGTTCTTCTTCGGGATGACGACGAACAATACCTACAAGTTCGAAATCGGGTGCAGCCTCAAGAGCCTGCAATGTATAGTGGCCAATATTACCATAACCCTGTCTCTTATACACATCT
>CAUSYJ010000154.1:0-4067 GCA_963535845.1 uncultured Alloprevotella sp. | reverse complement strand
GGACCAATAACGATGAGGAAGAAATTCTTAATATCATTCAGAAATTCAAGCCTACGCGTTGTGCATTCTCTAATGTTGGGCATGAACACCTACTTATCACAGAGGCCCTCCATCGCTTTGGCATCCCAGTGCTTCGCGTTAGTGCAAATACTCCCTCGCCAGTACACAATCCTTTTCCAACATTAGGCAGTGACCGCTTGGCAGCCATTGTCGGAGCTGTAACATTACTTCCCCATCGAGAGCTCCTCGTGATTGATTCTGGTACCTGCGTTACCTATGATTATATAGATGCAGATGCAAATCTCATTGGAGGTAACATATCGCCAGGGCTCATGCTCCGCCTAAAAGCCATGCATGATTATACGGCACTACTTCCACTGATTCCTATTGAAGGAGAAGTACCTGACGCTGGCTACGATACTCCGACGGCAATGCGTGTAGGTGTTGTCCGCGGATTGCAATACGAAATCGAAGGATTTATCAGAGATTATGCCAAAGACCACCCTCAACTTGAGGTTTTTCTTACTGGTGGTGACAGTTCTCTCTTTAGCAGCGATTTGCAACAACGCATCCATATAGAGCCGCAATTAGTGGCTATTGGACTTAACCGCTTGCTCTTATCATAAAACTTATTCATCCGAAATTTAGACCTTTCAGAATGAAATATCCGCTACTTATAGCTTCCGCCCTTGCTCTAACGACAACGGCAATGGCTCAGAACAATGGCAGCAACTCCCCCTACTCCCGCTATGGTTTTGGTTTGCTCAACGATCGCCACAGCGCAGCCTCCACCGCCTTGACTGGCACTGGCTACGGCTGGCGCGGGGGTACAGAAGTAAACTTCAAAAACCCCGCTTCCTTTTCTGCAATCGACTCTCTGTCCTTTATCTTCGATGTCGGACTCTCGTTGCAAAATGCTAACATCAAGCAGGGGAATCAAAGCGTTAATGCTCGCAACACGTCGATAGATTATATCACGGTAGGTTTTCGTGGCGCACGACACTTAGGCTTTTCCCTTGGCATGATACCTTTTTCTACCATCGGATACAGCATGAACGACAAACGCACATGGACAGCTTCGACTGGGGATGTAACAGAGACAGAAGCACACAATGGTAATGGTGGACTCCAGCAAGTATACCTTGGTGTGGGCTGGGAACCCTTTAGAGGTTTTTCGATCGGTGTAAATGGTGGCTACCTTTGGGGCGATATGGAACACAATATAGTGGCTTCATACAGCGACCCTACTATCAATACGCGCCGTAGGACTTACGATGCACACGTCAAAACCTATACGGTGAATTTTGGTTTGCAATACGAACAACGCATTGATAAAAAGAACTCCATCATACTCGGCTTAGTCTACGGCCTTGGACATAAAACGCAGGGCTATGCAAATTACTATGATCAGCAACGACAAAACAAAGTCTATGTAGGAGATACTCTCTCGCTCCGTAATGGTTTTGAACTGCCTCATACGTTTGGTGTAGGACTTACTTGGAACTACAACAATCGGCTCCGTGTTGCAGCCGACTACACTTTGCAAAAGTGGAGCAAAGTACAGTACCCAACGCTATCCAGATCTACTTCTGGTTACACCTATACGGCAGAAACTGGACAATTTACAGATTTGAGTAAATATTCCCTCGGAGCAGAGTATGTCGTCAATCCTGATGGTTACCGCTGGTATAATCGTATTCGCTACCGCTTAGGAGCAGCTTATACTACTCCCTATACAAAGGTGAACGGAAGTGATGGGCCACGCAACTATCAAGTAAGTGCAGGCGTCGGTATACCAATAATTAATAGTCACAGTAATCGTTGTGTTCTCAATTTGGCAGCAGGATTCGAACACGTAGCTCCACAAATCAGTGGATCCCTTAAAGAAAACTATATGCGCGTCAGCATCGGTGTGACATTTAATGAGAGTTGGTTCAATAAATGGAAAGCTCAATAACGTTCTATAGTCCCCGGAATGCAATTCAAAAACATACTTAATCAAATCTGTCAGCAAAGCCTTCTCCAAAAAGGTTTTGCTGCTCAGTTTTTATTACTATTTCTCTCGTTCCTTATCTTTTCTTGTAACCAAGACGCTCCTCCTATCAGCCATTTGGACCAGAAGCGCGACTCAGCCGCTATAATGACAACAATAGGAGTATCTAAGCTCATCTCTGATTCGGGTTATATGCGTTATCGCATCATAGCCGAAGAATGGCGCGTCTATGACAAAACAAACCCTCCACGCCAGGAATTTCCCAAAGGAATATTTCTCCAGCGATTTGACAAAAACTTCAAGATGGATCTCTATATCCAAGCAGACTCCGCTTGGTGCTTCAATCAAAACCTGTGGCGCTTGAAAGGACATGTAGTTATAAACGATATGGAGAAGCGTACATACTTCCATACAGCAGAACTCTTCTGGAATATGGAGGAACATAGGTTCTACTCCAACACATATATGAAGATTACGCAGCCTGATAAACAAATCGAAGGAGATCGCTTTACTGCCAACGAGCAGATGACGGAATATCACGTTTACCAGAGTAAAGGTTTCTTCCCTAAACCAGAAGAAAATGGACAAAATAAAAAAACAGACAAACAGCAAACTCCTGATTCTGTTTTGCAGCAGATGCGTCCAGCCCCCACTCCCATTAAAAAATAGACAATACAAAGGGAAAGTATAAAATTATTTTTCTACCTTTGCCAGTCATAAAATGAAATAAAATAAAATCTAAATAACACAAAATGGCAGCTTTACAATCTATTCGAAGCAAAGGACCTCTGCTGATGGGCTTCATCGGCTTAGCTCTGTTTGCATTCATTGCCGGCGACTACTTCAAGGTGTTCGATGTTTTCTCGAACGATAATCGCCAGACCATAGGAGAAGTCTATGGCAAAAAGTTAAAGTTCGAGGAGTATCAAGCTCAACTCGACGAATTAACCCAAATGCAGGAATTTGCAAAGCAGATGCAGACGCAAAACCCTCAGGCAACACTCACAGAACAAGAGAAGAGCCAGCTCGGACAGCAAGTATGGACCGACTTTGTTCGTAACACTACCATCGAGCATGAAGCAGAAAAAGCTGGTCTAGAAGTAACAGAAGAAGATGTTCAGAACACTCTTCGCACAGGTCAGGCTTCTAGCCTCCAGGTTCTGGCTCAGATTTTCCCAAGCCAGCAGGGCGGCCTCGATGTTGCAGGCTTCCAAAAATTCATTAAGGAGTACGACTCCAATATGGCTAATATGCGCAAGCAGGCACAGCAGCAACCAGGCATGGCTGAATATATTGAGCAGTACCAGAAGATTCGCAAACTCTGCGACTACAGCCTTGAAAAACTGCACGAAGAAGTGTTGGCCAATAAGTTCTATTCTCTGCTTGGAGCTTCGGTTATCGCAAACAAGGAAATCGCTAAGGTAGAATATAACTTCCGCAACACGCAGAGTGAGGCAGACGTTGTAGCCATCCCTCTATCCTCTATCCCCGACAGCCAGATTAAGATTGCTGATGCCGACTTGAAGAAGGCGTACGATCAATACAAGGAATCTCCCATTATCAAGAATCCTGCTCGCAGTGCAGACCTTCAGGTTCTCGACATTCAAGTAAAGGCTAGTGCAACAGACCGTGCAGCTCTCGAAAAAGAAATGCAAACTGCTCAACAGCAGCTGCAAAACGGTGCAGACCCTGCAACAGTCGTTAGCAGCGCTAATTCTAGCGTTCATTATGTTAATGCAGCACTTGGCAAGAACGCTTTTGCTCAAATGTCTGATGTACAGCAGAAGCTGGACTCTATGAGCGTTGGTCAAGTCAAGCCGATGTACTACAACCCGCAGGACAATACGCTCAATGTTCTCAAGCTTATTGCTAAGACGCAAGCTCCCGACTCTATCCTCTACCGCGCTATCGGCGTAGCAAATGCTGATAAGGCCAAAGAAACAGCTACTGCCGACAGCATCTACAAGGCTTTGCAGGGCGGTGCTAAGTTCAAGGACCTCGCTAAGAAGTATCAGCAGCAGGGCGACTCCTCTTGGATTGTTACTTCACAGGCTGAAAACCTCAATATGCAAGC
>CAUSYJ010000153.1:0-4093 GCA_963535845.1 uncultured Alloprevotella sp. | reverse complement strand
ATCAATGGTCCGTTGACTGTTGTGAGTGGTAATCCGCTGAAAACATACAGCGTAGTAGTGGGTAGTTTTGTTAATCAAACAAACGCACTTAGTCTTAAGGAGCAGTTAGCAAATGGAGGTTATGATTCTCGCGTGGTTAAGACCAATGAAACAATCAATGGCCAGACAGGATGGTATCGTGTTATTGCTAGTTCTTTTAACGATAAAAATAGTGCGATGCAATCACGTAGCGAATTGCGTGGAAAATATGCTGGAGCTTGGTTACTCTATACAAGATAATTTGAGTTTTAACAGAATGTAAAAAAGAACCACTTCTTGCCGAGAAGTGGTTCTTTTTATTTATTGTATTGACTTGATTATTCCGTCACAACAATCTTCTATCAAGTCTATCGCCCATTCAAAATCTTCTGGTCCTCCATAATATGGGTCGGGAATATTCAGTGTGTCGTATTGAGAAATAAATGCCGTGGCACGATATATTTTGTCCCGATCAGCATCATTACGCACAAGTTTTTCAAGGCCTCTCACATTGTTTTCATCCATTGCTATGATGATATCAAAATTGTCGAAGTCCTTAGTACGGATAGGCCTAGAGTGGTGTGTTAGTTGATACCCTCGGCGAGCAGCATGCTCCCTCATTCGTGAGTTGGGAAGCTCTCCCTCATGATAATCAATAATGCCAGCAGAGTCAACAAAGATATCTATGCCGGCTTTCTTTGCTTTTACCCTCAGTACCTCTTCAGCGGTGGCAGATCGACAGATGTTGCCAAGACAGATAAACAAGATTTTTCTTTTCATATTTGCAAAGATATAACATTTGTCAAAAAGAAATGAATGATACGTTTCCTTCTTTTTCCTTTTTGCTCTACAAGATAAAGTATTTGCGTATATTTTTGTAACTTCGCTCCCAAATGAATACTCGAATGACAGAGTCATTAGCAATGAAACCAGTTCTTCTTGGGTTAACATTGGAGGAACTGAAAACAATAGTTACAGACTTAGGTTTACCTGCTTTTGTCGGAAAGCAACTCGCAGGTTGGATTTATGGGCATAAAGTGAATAGTTTTGACCAGATGACCAATCTGTCTAAAACCGCTCGTGAACGCTTGGCTGCCAACTATGAAATTGGTAGTCGCGCTCCTATTGATGCTCAATACTCGAAAGACGGTACAATTAAATATCTTTATCAAACAGCCAAAGGAGATTATATTGAAACAGTATATATCCCTACAGCAGATCGCGCTACACTGTGTGTATCCTGTCAGGTGGGATGTAAGATGCATTGTGCCTTTTGTATGACGGGACGCCAAGGCTGGACATCCTCCTTGTCTGCGGCAGATATTCTGAACCAAATATATAGTCTTCCAGAGCGTGAGAAGTTGACGAACATAGTCTTTATGGGACAAGGGGAACCCTTTGATAATTTAGATAATGTGCTTCGCGCAACAACTGCTCTAACGGCTGAATGGGGATATGCTTGGAGTCCTAAACGTATCACTGTAAGTAGTGTTGGATTGGCAAAAGGATTAGTACGCTTCTTAGAAGAGAGCCAGTGTAATCTGGCCATTAGTCTTCATCATCCGATACCCTCAGAGCGTTTAAAATTGATGCCTGCGGAACAAGCCTTCGGTATTACGGATGTTGTTAACGTATTACGCCAGTATGACTTCTGTAGGAAAGATCCAGTTCGTAGGGATGTACCGAAACAGCGTCGCTTATCGTTTGAATACATCGTGTTCGATGGTATTAACGACTCTAAAGAGCATGCGCAAGCAGTTGTAGAATTACTCCGAGGCTTAGATTGTCGTATGAACCTTATACGTTTCCATGATATTCCAAATACGCCGTTGCGTGGTGTGAATGACGAACGTATGATCAAGTTTCGTGACTATCTGACGAACCATGGTGTCTTTGCCACCATTCGTTCGAGTAGAGGACAAGACATTTTTGCAGCTTGTGGACTACTCACTACAAAAAAACTAGAAGAAGAGAAGAATCAAAAATAGCAATTTCTTTATGGAACAAAAAAATATTGAGGCTGAGGTTTCTCGTAATATACTTGACGATTCCAGGCCGAAAATCAAAGTAGGTATCACACATGGCGACACCAACGGTGTGGGCTATGAACTGATTTTTAAGACCTTTGCTGATAGCGGTATGCTTGAATTGTGTACGCCAGTTGTTTATGGGTCAGCAAAACTAGCTTCTTTTCACAAGAAAGCGGTGGGAGCTGATGTAACCTACCACGTTGTTGAAAGCGGTGCAGAAGCTCATCCGAATCATCTCAATCTCGTGAATTGTTTTGATGAAGAAGTGAAGGTGGAATTCGGTTCTTCTAATCCTGAAGCTGGGCATGCAGCTTTCTTAGCCTTAGAACGTGCTACTGAAGAGTTGAAAGAAGGTAAAATTGACGTACTCGTTACGGCACCTATCAATAAAAGTAGTATCCAGGGTAGCAATTTCCATTTTTCGGGCCATACAGAATATTTAGAAGAACGCTTAGGAAGTGAACACGGCACACTTATGATTCTCACGAATAGCTTGATGCGTGTAGCTTTAGTAACGACTCATCTTCCAGTACACGAAGTAGCGGAGGCGATTACACCTGAATTAGTGGAATTGAAGTTACGTCTGTTTCAATATTCCTTGCGTCATGATTTCCTTCTCTCAATGCCTCGTATCGCTGTTCTTGGTTTGAATCCACATAACGGTGATTCAGGAGTCATTGGGAAAGAAGAAAGTGAAATTATCAAGCCAGTGATAGAAAAACTGGTGGGAGAAGGTAAGCACATCTTTGGGCCGTATTCTGCAGATGGTTTCTTTGGTGCAGGTCTCTACCAGCATTTTGACGGTGTTCTTGCTATGTATCACGATCAAGGTCTGGCCCCCTTCAAAGCACTTTCTATGGATGATGGCGTTAACTTCACGGCTGGGCTTCCTTTTGTAAGAACTTCTCCTGATCATGGGACAGCGTACGATATAGCAGGCACTGGTACTGCAAATCCAGATTCTTTTCGTCAAGCAGTCTTTTCTGCTATAGATATTTATCGTAATCGGCAGAAATATAAAGAAGCTACAAAGAATCCGCTTCCAAAACTGTATCGAGACAGGCGTGAAGATGGTGAGCGTCCCCGTCGTTTTTCGCGCGAGAGAACAGATATGCCCTCAAGTAATAACGCTTCTGATCAGAATAGTAATACAGGGCAAGAATGAGGTATGCAATAATCGCAGCGGGAGAAGGTTCCCGTCTTGCGCAAGAAGGAATATCATTGCCAAAGCCGTTGGTGAAAATCAACGGTGAGGCAATGATTGATCGTCTTATTCGTATCTTCCAATTCAATAAGGCTGAAGAGATTGTCATCATTGTCAACACGCTGAATCCGAAGACTGAGCAACATGTTCGCAAATTGATGGAAACTGACAAAGGGGGTAATATCCGGCTTGTTGTAAAAAGCACTCCGAGTTCGATGCATAGTTTTTCAGAAATTGCTCCTTATCTGCGAGAGGGTAACTTTTGTCTAACAACTGTCGATACTATTTTCCGAGAAGAAGAATTTGCTGAATATATTCGAGCCTTTGAATCATCCTCTTGTGATGGTATGATGGCTGTGACAGATTTTATTGATGATGAATGTCCACTTTATGTAGAAGCAGACAATCAGATGAAAATCATAGATTTTCTTGATGTAAAAGGAGATGATTGCCGCTTTATCTCTGGTGGTATTTATGCATTGACGGACAGATGCTTGAAGACCCTCGAACGCTGTATGAAAGAGGGACAGAGTCGTATGCGAAATTTTCAGCGGGGCTTGATTGCAGATAATTGTCATTTGATAGCTCGCCCTTTCTCAAAGATTCTCGATGTCGACCATGCTGCCGATATTCAGAAAGCTGAGGATTTTCTCAACTCATAAGTATATGATTTTTTTAGGAGTAAGCAGATCTGCGATCTTCTCTCCTCATTCCGAGGAACGCGATGCCGCCATTTTTTCTGCTGTAGTGGATGGCCTGAAAGATGCGGGGCATACTGTTCAGACGATTTTAGAAGACAAGCTAACGCAGGTTCCTACTCAGTTGGATGGTGTCTTTACAA
>CAUSYJ010000152.1:0-4112 GCA_963535845.1 uncultured Alloprevotella sp. | reverse complement strand
CACGATGGTCGTGCGCTCGTCGAGGTCGAAGCTTAGGTCGGCAATCTTTGAGAAGAGGAAGTCGGCTTGCGCCGCAGTCTCATATTCAATGGTGACGATGTTACGCTTTTCTACCTGTCGCACGGGAGCCACCCACAGATGATGCTCGGTGTTGCGAAGCACATAGATAGCGATATAGTCGTTGGCAGAACGACGCAGTTTGGTGTCGATATGACGACAAAGCGATGCCGAAGGAATAGCATCGGCCTCGCACACTAATATCTGGAAGCCATTGCGCTCGGCAATTGTGGTAAATTGATATTCGGTATCTTCTACTGCGATAGGGGGTAGAGCTGCTTGACCTCCATAGTTATTCCAACCCATCTCCGTGATAAAGAGCTCACGGAAATTGGCTTCTCGCAGATAGACTTGAAGGGTTGCTTTGTTCATTATATGGATAGCTTGTTATTGTTCGTTAGTTAGGGAGCTTCAGTCCCATTGAACAGATAATGGTGTTTTCTTTATTTTGAGCGTTTTCTTCTTCGACACGACAGAGACTGCCTGTGCGCCGCATTTCGAGGACATACTCCACTATATCATCGCTCGACGTTTTGCCCGATGCACGCAACATACGCCCGAGCATGAACTTGGTCTGTTCGAGCAACGGATAGTTGTAGATGTCGTCAATGGCTTGCTTGAGCTGCTCGCGGCTGTTTTCATCGAAGAAGAGGGTGGCTGGCTGTTCGTAGTAGTGTTCGAGCAGGGCGATGATGCGGTAGCGGGTACTGAAACGATTGCCCAGAATCCCACCCGATACACTCTGGCTTTGCGTTTTCATCAATTCGACAGCCTTGCCTACCAGTTCGTGATGCTGTTCCATGGCAGGAACGGCAGGAGTGTCAGCACTGCATCGCAAAGCTTCGAGGATACGTTTTTGCGACTGGGTGATAAACTCGCCATCACGGTTGAGCCATGTCAGAATGTCGAAGTCGTTGGCAGTACGAGCATAGGTAATCACACCCTCTTGCAATGGGTCGTCGGTAGTACGGGTAGAATAAATCATATTCTGCAAATTAGGAATAATCTGCTTCAGCTCCGGGCGAGCATCGGTTGCAGATTTCCATATCTGGTAAGCCTGCGAGGAGAGGTCTACCTCGGCATCATCGTCGTCGTCGAGTACACCACTCTTCTCGTTGAACATGTCGCGCAGGTTTTGCTCGTTGCCCTCGAAAAAAACTTCGTCACTGCCTACGATGTTGGCATTCTCGTTGATACGGTCATTAAGTCGGGAGCGCAGTTTAATCACCTTCTCTACACCATCGGCAGGGAAGAAAGAGTAGCAATCTATCAAATCGGAGGTTTGTCCAATACGGTCCACACGCCCTGCACGCTGGATAAGGCGGATGATAGCCCACGGCAGATCGAAGTTGACAATGACGTGCGCGTCCTGTAAATTTTGACCTTCGGAGAGTACATCGGTAGCTATCAGCACTCGCGTTTGCTCACTCTTTGGCATATCGGGCTTCTCGTTGCTTACAGGAGAGAATCGCTCAACGATTGCCGTTGGGTTGTCGCTGTCACCCGTGGCATAATCGATGGCTTCGACACCTCGCTTCCGCAACTGGTTATAAATGTAACGTGCCGTGTCGCTGTATTGGGTAAATACGATCATCTTGTCGTCCTTATGTTCCCCTTCGATAAGCTGCTGCAGTTCGTTGAGTTTCTCGTCGGTCTGCTGTTGCCAGTCGCCACAAAATTCTATCATTTGGATGAGCGTTGCGCAGTCCTTGTTGAGCTGTTGTTTCAGCGTACGCTTGAAGTAAGTAGAGGGCAGCCATGCCACATTGTTTTTATTGGTGATGATGTCATAATACTCCTTGGCCTTGTCCATATAAGTGGAAAGGTCGGTGGGGATATGCAGGGTGGCACCTACGGCAGCCTGCACATCAAGTTCCTCACCAAACATGGTGGTATTGGTATCTTCGTCTTCGATGTAATCGTCAGGCAGACTGTTTTCGTCGCCAATGGGCAGCGGCAACTTGTTATCTAAGGCATAGATAAAGACACAGTTGCGAAGAATGTGGCGATAGAGCGTAAGCAGGAAAGAAAAGCCGCTGGAGTCGATGCGCTTGAAGAAGGTACTCATACAGAATCCCATCATGCGCTGACCTGCACGCGAGAGGTTCTCGATGAGCTGTTGCTCATGGCGAGAGGCCTCGGCAGTTTTGCCCTCGCTGATATATTTGTTGAGTCCATATCGGGGCAGTTGCAGCGAACGCATCAGCGTAATCATATCCTCGGAGTAGAGCCGACTGTACTGGTCGCCGGGTACAGTCTTAAACTTGATGGCTTTGGGTAAGCGTTCAGGGAAGTAAGAACGTGTCTTGTCGGGGAACTCCAAATAGCGGCGATGATTGGTTTGATCCTCTTTGGCAAAATACTGCTTGATGAATGAGCGGGTGCGGCGCACAAGGAAGAGCTTCATCAGTTCATTCCAGTCTTCTGTAAAAGGACTTTTCTCGAAAGCTTTGATACTTCGGATGAAGACGTCGCTATGCTGTTGCAGGAAGGCACGCTCACCACCCAGCGAGCGGATATAAGCTTCGGGACGAATGCCGAGGTCTTGGTCGTCTGAGAGGAACAGGCGCAACTGATTACTCAAATCGCTGAAATCCTTATTGTAAGGTGTGGCGGTGAGCAACAGCACCTTGCTGTCCTGATGCTCGATAAGCGCTTTGATGTTTTGATAACGCTTACCCCCATTGCGCAGATTGTGGCTTTCGTCCACGATGATAAGCCTATAGTAACGTGCCGAATCCACATCTATCGGTTTTGACATAGACATAATGTCGGCTTTCAGGTCGTATTTGCGCACATACTTACGCCACATATCCTGCAGATTGGCAGGACATATGATGAGGGTGCTGCTGGCAAAGGTCATCTCGTAAATCTTGGCAATGGCACAAGCCGTAATGGTTTTTCCTAATCCCACTACATCGCCAATCATGGCACCGCCTCGTTTCTCGTTGTTCAAGTGTCGAGCTGCAATTTTCACGGCGTTCTGCTGGAAATCGAAAAGCTCGTGACGAAATTCTGGCGTAAGCACAAACTCCTTAATTCCGTTGCGTGCTTCTTCGCTCAGATGGTAGGCTATTTTAAGATATATATAGTAAGGAGGAATATCTTTTTCCGATGCCCAACTATTGTCTATCACCTCTATCAATTCTTTGGTGATGTCTATGCAAAACTTTTCCTCCCATCGGTCTTCAAACCAGTTGTAGAACTTATTGGTCTCGTCTTCGTTGGCAAACTCGGCATTGAGCTCACCCTGTCGGGTAAGACCGGAATAGGTAAGATTGCTGCTACCCATGACACATACGCGAGGGCAGGAATAATCGTCTTTGTGGGCGATGTAGAGCTTGGCATGAAGTGGTTCACGCAGATAGAGCTTCACCACAACCTTATCTTCTTTAAGTTGAGCGGAGAGGCGGCGCAGCGTCCACTCGTCTTGCTTGGTGGGTAAACCGAGGAGTAATTGGCGGCGGAAGTCAATAGCAATCTGCAGTTTGCACCGTTGCACCATATTGGAATCAGGTAGAACATCCCCTTTGCCGTAAAGCATACGGATGTATTCTTCATTGGGGCGGTGCATGCCGATTAACAGTCGGCAAATGCGGAACACATTGTCGCCGTTTTCATCAACATAATCACCGGGCAAGTTGTTTACTTGATCCACAATGAGTTTCCAACCGCGCAGGTTAAAGTAACCCACACAGAAATCAACTCGCTTCACGTTGGGCGAGTCAATGATATTTTTGAGCCCTTGCTCAAATTTTACATCTATATTGTCGTATATGCGTGCCATTATTGTTTCTTATAAGATTTATCTCCAAGCAGATTCTTTTGTCGGAGTAATGAGTTCTCTGACATCAACATCCAATATGTTTGCTATCTCTATAAGGGTCTCCAAAGACGGTCGTATCCTATTGGCACACCATCTTGACACGGTATTCTCGCCCTTTCCAAGCTGCTCTGCGAGGCTTTTGCTGGTCATTTGTTTCTCAGTCAGTACTGATTTGATTCTGTTTATTGCCATTTGCTGGTGATTTACATCATACTTATGGAATATATAC
>CAUSYJ010000151.1:0-4118 GCA_963535845.1 uncultured Alloprevotella sp. | reverse complement strand
GAAGCCATCTCGCGGAATTGGATACGAGAAAGACCGAAGAGGCGGATATAACCCTTTGGACGACCCGTAATCTTGCAACGGTTGTGCAAACGGATGGGGTTAGCGTTGCGAGGAATGCGTTGGAGCTTTTGAGCAGCTTCGAAAGCAGCTTGGGGATCATCGCTGTGGTTAACGATTTCCTTAAGAGCAGCACGCTTAGCAGCATACTTAGCAACCATTTTGGCACGCTTCACTTCGCGTGCTTTCATTGATTCTTTTGCCATATCGCTGATTAGTTGTTATTAGCGTTCTTGAAAGGAAGACCAAATTCCTTGAGGAGAGCGTAGCCCTCTTCGTCTGTGGGAGCAGAAGTCACGAAAGTGATGTTCATACCCAAGATACGATCGATAGAGTCGATGTTGATTTCAGGGAAGATGATTTGTTCTTGGATACCGAGAGTGTAGTTACCACGGCCATCGAACTTGCTTTCGATACCCTTGAAGTCGCGGATACGTGGGAGAGCCACACGTACGAGCTTTTCGAGGAATTCGTACATTTGCTCACGACGGAGGGTAACCATCACGCCGATAGGCATCTTCTTACGAAGTTTGAAGTTTGCAACGTCCTTCTTAGAAACTGTAGCAACGGCCTTTTGACCGGTGATAGCAGTAAGTTCGTTGATAGCCACTTCGATAATTTTCTTATCAGCAGTAGCACTACCAAGACCTTGGTTGATAACAATCTTCTTGAGGACTGGAATCTGCATAGAAGAAGAGTAGTTGAACTGCTTCATCAACGCGGGAGCGATGCGCTCCTTATATTCTTTCTTGAGTTGTGCGGTATTCATTACTAAATCTCCTCTCCTGATTTTTTAGCGATGCGGACGAGCTTACCTTCAGCGTTGCGCTGACGACCGATGCGAGTGGGCTTGCCGGTCTTAGGGTCAACCACATTCAAATTGGAAATGTGAATGGGAGCTTCGGTTTTCACGAAACCACCCTGAGGATTCTGGGCGCTGGGCTTCTGGCTCTTTTGAACCATATTGAGACCTTCCACGATAGCGCGTTGTTTGTCAACAAGGACGCGAACCACCTTACCGGTCTTGTTCTTATCCTTACCTGCAAGCACGCAAACGGTGTCACCCTTCTTAATATGTAACTTACTCATGTGAGATGTTAGTCTTAATTGGTGTGGGATTAGAGTACTTCAGGTGCCAAAGAAACCACCTTCATGTTTACTGCACGAAGTT
This sequence comes from uncultured Alloprevotella sp., assembly GCA_963535845.1. Classification (GTDB taxonomy): domain Bacteria; phylum Bacteroidota; class Bacteroidia; order Bacteroidales; family Bacteroidaceae; genus Alloprevotella. Next base: position 2,890 of record CAUSYJ010000151.1, on the reverse strand, counting down.
CACGAGCCACAGGGCCGAAGATACGGCTACCTCTCAACTCACCTGCATTGTTCAAGAGAACGCATGCATTATCATCAAAACGGATGTAAGAACCATCGGGACGACGGATTTCTTTCTTCGTACGTACAATCAGTGCCTTTGAAACAGCACCCTTTTTGATATCGCTGGATGGGATGACGCTCTTCACAGAAACGACAATCACATCACCTACAGAAGCGTAGCGACGCTTCGTACCGCCGAGAACGCGAATGCAGAGTGCTTCACGAGCACCGCTGTTGTCGCAAACGGTCAATCTAGATTCTGTCTGGATCATGATTACTTAGCTCTTTCTACGATTTCTACAACTCTCCAACGCTTGGTCTTGCTCAAGGGACGGGTTTCCATGATGAGCACGGTATCACCAACGTTGCAATCGTTCTTCTCGTCGTGAGCGTGATACTTCTTCGTCTTGGAGATAAACTTACCATAAATAGGGTGCTTCTCTTTGAACTTTGCGGCAACGACGATGGTTTTGTCCATCTTGTTGCTCACAACAACACCCTGACGAGTTTTTCTTAAATTTCTTTCCATTCTGGATTGTGTATAGTTTGTTGGTTTGAACTTCAGTGCTATGTTCACTGTCTATTCGTTGTAGTGCCAACTTCTCAGCAATTCAACAATCAGCAGCAGCAACGTATAGCATGAGCATAGCCTTTAGTTCGTCACCGATTTACTTTTCGTTCAACACAGTCTTCATCTGCGCGATGGTACGACGGAGCGTCTTGATCTGTGCAGGATTTTCCAGGGGAGAGATGCTGTGGTTGATCACCAAAGTGTCATAGGCTGCAACCTCAGCTGCAAGGCGTTCTGCGAGTTCGCCCTTGCTTTTCAGTTCACGAATTTCTGCAATCTTCATAATCAAGCTTTTTTGTCGTAGTCGTGTCTAACAATGAACTTAGTGGTCACGGGGAGCTTTTGCGCTGCGAGGCGGAGAGCTTCTTTTGCCACTTCGAAGGGAACGCCTTCGATTTCAAAGATGATGCGACCAGGAGTGATGGGGAACACAAAACCTACAGGGTCACCCTTACCTTTACCCATGCGGACGTCGGCAGGCTTCTTAGTGATAGGTTTGTCGGGGAAAATGCGAATCCAGCTCTGTCCTTCACGTTGCATGTAACGCGTCATAGCGATACGTGCAGCTTCGATTTGACGACCGGTAATCCAGTGCGTATCGAGGCTCTTGATGCCGAAGCTACCAAAAGCGAGTTGGTTACCGCGCTGGGCGTTGCCTTTGCTGCGGCCCTTATGAGGGCGGCGGTACTTAGTTCTTTTAGGCTGTAACATAATGCTCTAAACGGAATCGATTAACGGTTTGAATTTCTCTTGTTGCGGAAGTTACCACGACCTTCACGGCGACCGCCTTCACGACGACCATTTTCCTTTTCAGCTGTGAAGTTAGGAGCGAGGTCACGCTTGCCATAAACTTCGCCACGGCAGATCCAGACTTTGATACCAAGGATACCCACTTTAGTGAGGGCTTCAGTTTGGCAATAGTCGATATCTGCACGGAAAGTGTGGAGAGGAGTACGACCTTCCTTGTACATTTCGCTGCGAGCGATTTCAGCACCGTTCAAACGACCGCTGATTTGTACTTTGATACCTTCAGCACCACCACGCATTGAGTTTTCAATAGCCTTTTTGATTGCACGGCGGTAAGCAATCTTACCTTCAACTTGACGAGCAATAGACTTAGCTACGATGTTAGCGTCGAGGTCAGGTTTCTTCACTTCGAAGATGTTGATTTGAACATCCTTGTTCGTAATCTTCTGAAGTTGAAGTTTGAGTTGTTCTACATCCTTACCGCCTTGTCCGATAATCATACCAGGACGGCTAGTGCACACGGTGATAGTCACCAATTTGGGTGTGCGTTCGATAACGATGCGAGAAACATATTCATAAACGCTGGTAAATTCTTTCTTGCTAGCGTTGCGACCGGGCTTTTCGATGTAGTTTTTGAAACGAGCATCGAGGTATTCGCGGATCTTGCTATCTTCGAGAATGCTATCACCGAAGTTAGAACCACCGAACCAGTTGGAGTCCCAACCGCGGATGATGCCAAGTCGGTTGGCGATAGGATTAATCTTTTGTCCCATTTCTTATTCTAATTAGTCGTTGGTTTCTTCTTTAGTGCCCACGAACACAGTCACGTGGTTAGAACGCTTGCGGATGCGATAGCCGCGACCTTGAGGTGCGGGGCGCATACGTTTGAGGGTTGCACCACCGTCAACGAAAATCTTCGTGATGAAGAGTTCGCCTTCTTCGGCCTTGCGATTGTTCTTTGCTTCCCAGTTAGCGATGGCAGAGCGAAGGAGCTTCTCCACGTCGTTAGACGCAGCCTTCTTGCTGAAACGAAGCGTGCCAAGTGCACGATTCACTTCCATGCCGCGCACCAAGTCTACTACGTAGCGCATCTTGCGGGGTGACGAAGGACAATCATTCAACTTTGCAAAATACTGGGTTTTGAGAGCCGCTTTGCGAGCTTCAGCGGCGAGTCTTTTTCTAGCTCCCATTATTTAGAGATTGAGATGTTGATTTATTGGAATGGATTGATTTGTGTGAGGTAATCAAGTGAGAAGTGGATTACTTCTTCTTGTTGCCACCGTGACCACCGAACTTACGGGTGGGGGCAAACTCACCGAACTTGTGACCTACCATATTTTCAGTCACGTAAACGGGAATAAACTTGTTACCGTTGTGCACTGCGACAGTGTGACCCACGAAATCGGGGGAAATCATCGAAGCGCGAGCCCAAGTTTTCACCACATTCTTCTTGCCACTTTCGTTCATGGCGAGAATTTTCTTCTCGAGAGAAACTGCGATGTACGGACCTTTCTTAAGAGAACGACTCATA
>CAUSYJ010000150.1:0-4119 GCA_963535845.1 uncultured Alloprevotella sp. | reverse complement strand
GATTTATTGTGCTGATATTCGTGGCTTTTGCAATGATTTTCTCGTTAATATTCTGCTTCGACTCATCAGATGCACTCACAAATATTGGGTTGATAGGTGGATGGATTCTCTTTTGGGGAATCATTCTCTATGTCCTTAAGAAAATGAGGATACTGTGAGAAAAGGACAAACGGAGATTTGAAGAAAAACTTATAAAATCAAGCAACAGAACTGTGGGAGTTGGTGTATCTTTGCTTGTATAAAACAAAAGAAAGAATAATGAAGTACGATAATTCTGGAGTGCGGCGACAAGATAGGTTGCTGGATGAAGAGAGTGCGCTGGAGTTGCTCAAGGATGCTGACTTCGGATTTTTGGCGATGCAGGCTGAAGATGGCGGTGGATATGGCGTTCCGCTCAACTATGTTTATGACGAAAGTGAGGATGTGGTGTATCTGCACTGTGCGCCAGAGGGGCGGAAATTGAGATGTATAGAACGAGAACCGCGCGTGACGTATACGATCATCGGGAAGGACTGCCACGTTGTGCCCAATAAGTTTACGGAGGCCTACAAGAGTCTTGTGCTGACGTGTAGGGCGGAGATCGTGAAGGATGAAGAGCGGAGGCGGCAAGCTATGCGGCTTTTCGTGGATAAGCTCAGCCCGAACGACAGGATTGTGGGTTATAAATACATAGAAAAGAGCCTTCACCGCACGGCTATCATCTGCCTGCACGTGGAACACTTTACGGGAAAAACGAAGCGCGTTACGGCGCAAACGCCTATTATCAGTAAGGAAGAATAAGGGTTAGAGTTTTCGGAGTACTCGACAAGGATTTCCGACGGCAACAACGCCAGCGGGAATATCGCGCGAGACAACGCTGCCTGCACCTATGACGGAATTGTCGCCAATGGTGACGCCTGGAAGCACACATACCTGTGCTCCAATCCACACATTATTGCCCACACGGATGGGCTCGGCACGCTCTTCGCCACGATTGCGCTGCTCAACATCGAAGGGATGAATCGCTGTATGAAAACCACACATAGGACCGACGAAGACATTATTACCGAACGTTACATGCCCACCATCGAGGATTTGGCAGCCTTTGTTCATAAAGAAATGATGACCTACGCTGATATTCACGCCATAGTCGCAAAGGAAAGGTTGGAGAATACAGCACTCCTCGCCCACCTGCCCCAGAATTTGACGAATGAGCGCATCGCGCCCCTCACTATCAGATGGGTGGAGGCGGTTATAGTCGTAGAGCAAAGCTTGCGTACGCTTCATTTGCTGCCGGAGTTCGGGGTCGGCTGCGGGATTATACCACTGCCCCGATAATGCTTTTTCTCGATCTGTCATCATACCGCAAAGGTACATAAAATATAGAAAAAGTTCGAGGCTCTCGGTATTCACATACGGAGAGCCCCTAGATGGTATTATTAAAACTTTACAAAATTTACTGTACTTGAGATTCGCATCTGAAGAGACAGCGGAGATGATAAATACTATAATAGATGAGTGTTATTATCATATTCCTCGGAAGGAGAGTCTTTTGCTCTCTTTTCCTTATTGTTGACGCAAAGATATAGGTTAAATCCAAAACTACCAAGCGTCTGCTCAATTATTTCTCAAGATTTACCTATATTTTTGTAAAGTCTACGCATCAATATTGGCATATGTAGCATTTCGCTCAATAAACTCGCGACGAGGCCCAACATCTTCACCCATAAGCATAGAGAAGGTGAAATCGGCGTTGGTGGCGTTTTCGAGCGTTACTTGCTTGAGAAGGCGCGTTTCGGGGTTCATGGTAGTTTCCCAGAGCTGACTGGGGTTCATTTCACCCAAACCTTTGTAGCGCTGCGTCACGATATTGTCTTCTGATCCTTCACCGTAGTCTTTGATAAACTGCAAGCGTGCTTGTTCATTATAGCAATATTCTTCGTGGTTTCCCTTCTTACTTTTGCAACGATAGAGGGGCGGCATGGCAATGTAAAGATAACCGTCCTCAATGAGTTGTGGCATATAGCGATAGAAGAGAGTCATGATGAGCGTTGCGATGTGCTGACCATCGACATCGGCATCGGCCATAATGATAACCTTGTGATAGCGCAATTTCTCAATGTTGGCTTCTTTACTTTCACCGTCCAGGCCGAAGCGAACGCCCATGGCCTGAATGATGTTGTTGACTTCATCGCTCTCGAAAGCTTTGTGCCACATGGCTTTCTCTACGTTGAGAATCTTACCACGGAGCGGCAGAATGGCTTGCGTGCGGCGACTGCGTCCCTGCTTGGCAGAACCACCTGCTGAGTCACCCTCGACAAGGAAAAGTTCGCATTCAGCAGCATCTTTACTGGAACAGTCGGCCAACTTACCTGGTAAACCGCCACCCGTGAGCGGACTTTTGCGCTGCACACTCTCGCGTGCCTTTCGCGCAGCGATGCGGGCTGTTGCTGCCAGAATCACTTTGTCGACAATGAGCTTTGCCTCCTTAGGATGTTCCTCCAAATAGTTGGTGAAAGCCTCACCCACTGCTTGATTGACGGCACCTGTCACTTCACTGTTGCCAAGACGCGTTTTGGTTTGCCCCTCAAACTGAGGTTCGGCCACTTTGACACTGATGACAGCAGTGAGACCCTCGCGGAAGTCTTCGCCACTGATTTCGATTTTAGCTTTCTCTATCTGCTTTGCTGCTGTCTGTTCAGCGTAGTTTTTAAGCACACGCGTGAGCGCTTGACGGAAACCTGTTAAGTGAGTACCACCTTCTATCGTATTGATATTGTTGACATAGGAATGGATATTTTCAGAATATCCTGTGTTGTACATCACAGCCACATCGATGGGCAAGCCATTTTTGTTGGTTGAGATATGGATGACATCATCGAAGAGATGTGAGCGACTGCTGTCCAGATAGCGAACAAACTCCGGCAGACCTTGTTCACTAAAGAATTCTTGCTGGCGGATGTTTCCTTCATCGTCCTTGCGGAGATCGGTCAGCGTGATTTTCAAGCCTGCATTGAGGTAGGCCAACTCACGCATACGGTTGGAAAGAGTATCGTAGTTGTAAGTCGTGGTAGAGAACACCGTATCATCCGGCCAGAACTGCTGGCGAGTACCTCTCAGTTCGGTTTCACCCACCACCTTTACACTGTAGAGTGGTTTTCCTTTTTCGTATTCCTGTTGGTAGATTTTACCATCACGAAACACTTGCGACTTCATGTGAGTGGAGAGAGCGTTAACACAGCTCACACCAACACCGTGAAGACCGCCACTGACTTTATAGGAGCCTTTGTCGAATTTACCACCGGCATGGAGCACGGTCATAACAACTTCGAGGGCAGAACGATGCTCCTTGGGGTGCATATCTACGGGAATACCGCGACCATTGTCTTGCACAACGATAGAATTGTCCTCACAAATTGTTACTTCAATGTGAGTACAATAGCCAGCAAGGGCTTCGTCGATAGAGTTGTCCACCGTTTCGTAAACCAAATGGTGTAAGCCTCGTTCACCTGTATCACCAATGTACATGGCAGGGCGCTTGCGTACCGCTTCCAAACCTTCAAGAACTTGGATATTGGAGGCGGAATAATTGGAGCCGTTCTGTTCGATTTCTTCCATATATTATGCTTTGTTTTTATCTTGTCTCATATAGGTTACAAATATACGATTTTTCCTAAGTAACGACAAAGGTTTAAGGGTAAAAAGGAGGATACTGTTCTACTAAGAATTACACGTCTCTATGGCTCGATGCTTTGGGAGCGTAGATACAATAAAGATGTCGGCTGACAGCCTTATTGTATCAGCTGACGCAATAAGGCTGCCAGCCAGCTTCCTTATAGTATTTTAAGGCACAATAGACGCGTTTCTTAACGGCTTTGAAGCAGTATATATTCATTCTAAAGGGGATGTAAGAAAAAACGCTTAGAATAAAGAAAGGGACAGTCTTCAGTGAGTGGATTCATACAGACACAAAAAGGGCTGCCTCCTTTTGTCGGAGACAGCCCTTGAGAATTATTGAAGAAATGATTTGATTACTTTACCAAAACCTTCTTACCGTTGATGATATAGAGGCCAGACTTCACGTTCTGTACGCGACGACCCTGGAGGTCGTAAATAGCGTTAGCCTTATTGGTCTCTAAT
>CAUSYJ010000149.1:0-4180 GCA_963535845.1 uncultured Alloprevotella sp. | reverse complement strand
TACCTTTCGATTTCATCGGGTAGTGGTGCGCTCTCCGAGGGCAGGGGGCTGCACCCCCTTGACCCCTGCTGCCACCCAAATCCAAAACATAAAAATTACCAATATGGCAAAACAAACTTCCATGCACCTTAAACCCTGCAAGGAAATTGCAGAAGCCCACAACTATCGATGCAAAGAACTCTATTACGTCCGTTCCAAACTTTCCCATAAAAACGAAAATTGGATATGGGACGAAAACAAATGCCTTGCAGACCGAAGAGAGGAAATCCGTAAACTTGTCAAGGAGAAAACGGGACGAAAGATGCAAGCAAAGGCTGTCCCGCTACACGAGGGGGTTGTAGTCATAGACGAATACACGACAATGGAAGACTTAAAGAAACTTGGAAAAGCTTTCCATAATCGATTTGGGTGCGAGTGTATACACATCTCGATACATCGGGATGAGGGACACTGGGTAGACAAAGAGGGATACGATGTGGGATTGAAACCTACTGACAACCCAACAGAAGAGCAGTTAAACAATGGGGTGATGTGGAAACCAAACCTACACGCACACATGGTTTTCGATTGGTACAACCACGAAACGGGTAAGAGTATACGCACTTCAAAGCAGGACGCAAGGGATATGCAGACGATTTGCGCAGAAGTTCTCAATATGGAGAGAGGACAGCAAAGCAGCAAAAAGCACCTCGACGGGCTTTCATTCAAACTTGCAGAGAAAAATCAAGAAGCAAGAGAACAGGAGGAGTACTTAGACGAATTGGGAAACGACATAAACGAAGCAGAGGAAAAGTTTAAGAAAGTCGATTTAAGGCTCTCTAACAGCTTAAAGGAACTTTCTACAATAAAATCCTCGATAGAAGAAATAAATGCGCTTAAAACGCAAAAAAACGATGAAATAAGAGACTTGGAAAGGCGTATCGAGGAAAGAAAGGAAAAACTACGAAGAGAACCGCTTGAAATAACAACCGCAAAGCAGCAGGGAAGAGAAGAGGGAAGAAAAATGGCCGTAAGCGAAATTCTTAATACGGCTGGCCTTCGTTTTGGAGACAATGCTGCTGTAACCACAGAAATGGTAGGGAAAGATTGGCGGAAAAAGTTCGACCAAGCCAAAGAGTCTGAACAAGACAAAATGCAGAAAGCATATAGTCTGTTTCAATACGTGGCCAATGCTGTGGATGCTATCAGAACTTTTGTCTTTAAAATCCGATACAACTTTAGCGAGGAAGAAGAGGAGAACATATACAAGGCATTGGACGGAAAGGCAGACAACGCGCCTGCATTAAGAAAAGCAGCTTACAATCTTGGTGGAGCTATATGCCAGTACCAATACGCAAGCAAGTGGGACCAGGCAGAAAGGGAATTGGTGAGAATTGCCAATGGACAAGAACAGCAACAAAACTACGAAAGAGAGAGAGGACGTGGCCTATAATACTTATAGCCCCAGGTCCTTGACCATGTCTTTCAACACGTCCTCCTTGACTGTCGAGTACTCGGACTTGTCATAGATTTCCAAGAGATATACTTCTCCGTCCAGCTCTGTTGTTAGGACGTTGTATGTGATGATCCTCGCTCCACCAGACTTTCCACCACCCTTTGACTTAATAGCCATTCGGATTTTTCGGATGCCTGGCGTTAGTTCTGTACCTTGCAATGGGTTCTCTTCAAGAACTTTCCTAAGTTCCTCTATGTCTGACTTAATGGACTTGTGCCGCTTTGCCAAGGCTTTTAAGCTCTTCGCAAATGTCGGAGTTGGTATAATTCTAAAGCTCATTGAGGAGGTCGTCCATTGAAAGTTCTTTAATTTTTCCCTCTCTCATCAGCTTCACCTCATGGAGCGCCATTCGGATTTTTTTTACAAACTCGAGCTTGTTCGCTACAACGTCATTGGAGGTTACCGGAGTTAGACGGAAACTGCCCAGCCCCCTTGACTTAACAATCACATCCTCTCCGTCCCTGGCGGCACCAAAATATTTGCTTTGGTTCGCTCTGAATTCTCTTGCACTAACTACTTCCATTTCTTTTCATTTTAATTTCTGGTGCAAAGATACAAAAAGAGCGCCAATATGGCACACATATAAACATATTTTAACGCGCAGAAAAAACTTGCTCTTTTTTTACCCCCTCCCCCCAAGGGGGTCTTTCGTTCTTTTTCCTCTCATTCCATTTCTCTCAAGTCGATTTGGTTTTCATCGGGCGCAGCCCTCTAAAAACCGAAAATCGCCTTGTTAGAAATGTCTTTGTTAGAATGTCTTTGTACCACGCGCGCGCATAATGCGCGAGGGGTAAAAGTGATAAAATGGCTAAAGATTAGGGGGGTAAAAGTGATAAAATGGCTAAAACATTAGGGGGGTAAAAGTGATAAAATGGCTAAAGGTTAAAATAAAAAATGATATTTTTTTTATATATCACTTTTATTTCGTATATTTGCAACAGAAATTAAATATTACCCCCTATGGCAGAAAAAGATAGCTTTAAAGAAATTATGCTCTTGCAGCCGAACAACATTACATTCGGCCAATTTTCAATAACACCAACGCAAGACAATATCCTTACGTGCATTGCTGATGCACTTCAAAAACACATGACCAAGGAGCAGGATATTCCTTGCGACTTGTTTGGCGAGCCTTATGTTACTATCAACTGCGATGAAGCAGGAGGTTACAACCACAAAAAAAGGGTTATCAAGGAAGCGGAAGACCTGGCCACCAAAATTTTTCGTTTCCGTTGGCAGTACCCAAACGGAGGAAGACCCATTAAGACAAGCGGAATAATCATTACGACCATTCATGATGAGGTAGGGACAAATGTTCTTCGTTTGAATTTCAACAAATGGGCTATCCCATTCTTGATTTACTATGGAAAGGGGGTTGGCGGAACTCGTTTCAACAAAAGCATAGCCCTTTCTTTGAGAGGGGATAAAACAAAGAGAATATACAAACTTATCTGCTCACAAAAAGATAAAACACGTTATGAATATCCCCTTGATAAGTTTATCAAAGAGTTTGAACTTGGTCCTTCTTATACACCTGCAATTATTAAACGACAAATTTTGGAGCCAGCCAAGAAACGTATCAAAGAGTCCGCTTCTGATGTGTGGTTTGACTACGAGCTGATAACGAAGTACAAGCAAGACAACGGCAGAAAACAAAAAGCCGACACGATTGTCTTCCACATCAAGACAACGGCAGCCATACAAGGATCTGATCAATTCAGACGGAATGAAACCATAAGGCGGTGGGTAGATATTGCTTTCGATTACCCTACAGACAACAAAACAATAACAACCACTGACAAAATTATATCTTCAGACAAATGCGATATGTTCTTCAACAAGTGCAACTATTACGACGACCAGATAACAGCAGGGAAGATGACCACGCAGCACGTGAAGAACACGCTGCTTAAAATTCTGCGTGATGAATTTAATATCAGATGAAATATGGAAGATGTTTATTTTGATTTCAATGGGTTGGTGAGCAACATCAGAGAACGAAAACTTTCTAATGTCTCTCCGTTGTTTGACTATTTAACGAACGAGTTTGTTAAGGGCATTATCCCCATGCTTATGGAGCGTGGAATTAAGCCTGGAGAAAAATATTTTTTTGATAAGAGAATTGCAGGAAAGATTGGGCTTGATAGCTGGGCTAAAAGCTTGACTTATCTAAGTTCTGAAAAGCCGTTTGACAACATGGACTACTGTCCATTGAAGATAGACGGATTATATTATGGCATTTGGCTGGCCCTGAATGTTCACGACTGCACGGATCGAGAGGAGCCATGTGTCCTTTTGAGTGGAGATACTATCTATTACGCGGAGAAAGTGTATAACTATTTTATACAGAAAAACAAATAAGCATGCTTTTGCATATAGTGTTTTTATGGGGTCGTTTCGTTTCTCTTCACTCGTGCGCATGAAGTTCCGTTGCACTCCACTTCTCGGACGCACATTCCAACCGCTTCGCTCCGTGGTGCTGTCGCTATGGGGGCAATGCTGCCCCCTATCCCCCCGTCGATAGGCATACGCCATTGCAATTTTATCTCTCTAAAATTTGGCACTCTTCTTTATAATCGATACCTTTGCCGGTGAATGACTATACTTGTGTAGTCTAAGCGCACTTACACTACCTTTCGATTTCATCGGGTAGTGGTGCGCTCTCCGAGGGCAGGGGGCTGCACC
>CAUSYJ010000148.1:0-4207 GCA_963535845.1 uncultured Alloprevotella sp. | reverse complement strand
GCCCAAGACTCTCGCCTTGGGCTTTCTATATATAATAAGATTCGATAGTTATCGAGAGGTTGCAACACTGAAGTTGCGCACAGTGCTTCCGTTGAAACCGATGCTAAAGATGGCTTCTTGTAATTTTAGTTTGCGCGGAGCGGTGATAATAGCGCGATACCGTACACCACCCCCTGGTTCTATGTTCATAATAGTGGCAGGAGCCGAGATGCGCACTCGCTTATTGTTGCAAGCGATTTGTGGCGTGATGTTGTAGAGCATCTTATCTGTCTGGTTATAGATTTCCATCACCAAAGTGCCCGTTTCGCCAGCATTCAAAGTTTGGTTGTTGTTGGCATCATAGAACTGAATATTTCTCACCTCCACGCCATTATTCATCTTGGAGCGATTTTCGGAAGGATATACGTCTGCATCATAATGGTTGTCATCGCGCTTGGAATAAGAGCCATCGTCGCTACGGCGAGAATCTTTAGGTGCAGTGGCTGCTGCCCCAGCAGCACCGCCACCAATGATACCTACCACCGTGCCTATATCGGCACCGCGAGGCCCTCCCAGGATACCACCGATAGCAGAACCCAGCATACCGCCCAGACTGGCGCCGTTCATTGCACCTCCAAACTGGCTCGAAGCGCAGCTGCTCAGCATCAAGACAGATGCTAAGGTAACAACAAGAAACTTCTTCATACTGATGTTACTTTACAATGATAACCAAATATTTAGTCACGCTCCAGAAGCGGTCGGGGTCGGTGATACGCAGCGTATACTGCTTATTAGCATCGCGATCCAGGCGATAAGTTCCGGCGGGGTGATTGGTCAGGATTTTAGCACTCTTGGAGTAGAGCGGAATCACTTTCTTCACGCGGTAGTCAACTTTGGCAAAGTAGTCGCGGTTGAAATCATTAGATTTCAGCACATCGCCGTCCTGCAAAATCTTCTGAGCTTTGAGCTCCTTTTTCGTACCAAATACGTAGTAGACAGTGTGCGCCACCTTGTCTTGTTCAGCAATCTGATTAGCCTGTGCTTCATTGTCTTGCGACAGACTGCTTACGTTTTGGTTAAGCGTGCTGATTTGCTTATCCTGCTCTTGAATCTTGATATTCTTAGCATTGAGTTCTGCACGAAGTTCGTCGAGCTGTGTCTGCTTCTCTTGGAGTTGTTTCTGGAAGTCGGCCACCATTTGCTCCAAGGTGCTCTTCATCTTTGCATTGCTGGATTTGCTGGTGCGCAATTGTTCTTGCAAGTTCTTGATGAGCTCGCGGTTGAGATTCATTTTCTTCTGAATCAGAGCCATATTGCTGAGAATGGCTTGACGGTCGGAACTCTCGCCCTTAGCACTCTGCGTGGTAATGATCTCCTCGGCTTCATTGATAGCCGTGAATCCATCGCGAATTTGCTCAACAGTACCCATCAAATCATTGGTTTCATTCTGAGCTTGTGCTAAAGCATTCTCAAGTGAATCAATACGTTGAGCCGAAGTGTCCACTTGAGCGTCTTCTTTCTGCTTCTTCGTGTCACAGCTCCACAACATAACGGTGAGAGCAGCCAAAAGGCATATAGCAAACTTTTTCATATTTTCCGTTTTCTTTATGGGAGCAAAACTCCCGCGTTAATAATTATGAGACGAAGCCCGAGCGTTTTTGTTACGCTTCATCTTCCTTCTCTTTTCTCTTTGAACGCTTTGGAGCGTTGTAGCCTTCAACGATGATGACAAACTCTCCGCGCGGTTCTGTTTCCTCGAAATGTGTCAGGACCTCCGCCAGAGTGCCTCGCACGCTTTCTTCGTGGATTTTTGAAATCTCTCTGCAAGCGGAACAACGACGTTCGGCACCGAAAGTTTCAACAAACTGCCCCAATGTCTTTACCACGCGGTAGGGCGATTCATAGAATATCATGGTGCGCGGCTCTTCTGCCAATTCCTTCAAGCGCGTTTGTCGCCCTTTCTTCTGCGGCAAAAATCCCTCAAAGGTGAATCGCTCACACGGAAGTCCGGAAGCTACGAGAGCTGGAACAAAGGCCGTTGGACCAGGCAGGCATTGCACGGTTGCCCCTTTCTCCACACAGGCTCTGACGAGCATGAATCCAGGATCGGAAATACCTGGTGTACCTGCGTCCGTCACCAATGCCATATTTTCGCCTGCAGCGATGCGGGCAGCAAAAGCCTCAGCGGTTTGGTGCTCGTTGAACTTGTGATGGGCACAGAGTCGGGTGTGTATGTCAAAATGTTTGAGCAACATTCCGCTGGTGCGAGTGTCTTCTGCCAACACGAGGTCCACCTCCTTGAGGAGCCGCAAAGCGCGCAGCGTGATGTCTTCTAAATTTCCAACCGGAGTCGGGATGAGATACAACATTCTTATTGTGCTTAACTTCTGTAGTATTCTGTTTATTAGAACCCTCAGAACATTTTACCACGCAAATGTATAGAAAATGACTTAATTTGACAAACAAAATAAATGGACTTTGCGCTTTTTGAGATAAATTCTCTAATTTTGGCACAAACAACAGAGATATTTTGGAATTGTTGACAAGAATTGTTGGCAAACATATTTCATTTCAGACTATGTATAAAGAGATAAATTTCGATCGTTTCGTGCGCGGATTACTTGTTGTGGTAGGCATCCTTGCTATCTATTTTATTCTCAGTTATCTGAGTGCTGTACTCATTCCTTTCTTTGTGGCGTGGGTGTTTGCCTATATGCTCTATCCCATTGTCATTTTTTTCGAAAAGAAATGTCACCTCAAGAGCCGCATTCTCTGCATCTTCCTCACTCTTCTTCTTGTGGGAGGCGTTGTCACAGCCATCGGCCTCATCATCGTGCCACCTTTTGTGGACGAGGTGAGCAACTTCAAAGAGATTGCAATACAATATATCACCAACGAGAGTCGCCATGCTGATTCTTTACCCAACACGATACAGCATTTTGTGCGGCAGCACGCGGAGGAGCTCCAATTAGAGAATCTCCTCAAGCAGAAAGACATCCAATCGGCCATAAAAAATGCGCTACCCAAGGCGTGGGATTTTCTTTGGTCTACGGCAAGTGTAGTGATTAGCATATTGTCCTCACTTATCGGCATTCTCTATTTCTTCTTTCTTCTTCTTGATTACGAGAAATATGCCAATGGATGGATCAATTTCATACCCAAAGGTAAGCGTATCATTGCGGCGCAAATCGTGGGCGATATCGAACACGGCATGAATGGCTACTTCCGCGGTCAAGCTCTTGTGGCGTTATCAAATTGCGTTATGTTTTCGGTAGGCTTCGTAATTATAGGTTTCCCCATGCCCATTGCCTTGGGTTGCTTCATCGGGCTGATTAGCTTTGTGCCCTACCTACAAGTGGTGGGGATTGTGCCTGCCTTGATTTTGGCACTCCTACGCAGTACCGACACAGGGCAGAATTTCTGGTTGCTTATCGGTGGAGTAGCTTTGGTTTATATCGTAGTTCAAGTGCTGCAAGACACTATCGTTACCCCCCATGTCATGGGAAAGATAATGGGACTCTCCCCCGCCATCATTCTTCTCTCGCTCACCGTGTGGGGATACATGCTCGGCATCATAGGTCTTATCATCGCTTTGCCCCTCACAACACTGGCCATCTCCTACTATCACCGCTACATTATAGGAGATATAGAAAAACCCTCCGATGAAACTGAAGAAATAATAGCTGAAAACTCGCTTTCCACAGACTCTGAGAGCAAATAAGAGTTTTTTCAGTTCAAAACACAAAAAAAATGCAGAAAAGTTTGGTTGTATCAAAAACATACCTTACTTTTGCACTCGCTTAACGGCACTTAGGTCGATCCGCTAGCTCAGCTGGTAGAGCACAACACTTTTAATGTTGGGGTCTTGGGTTCGAACCCCAAGCGGATCACAAAGCGGTAAGAAGGAGATTCTTTTAAGAGTCTCCTTTTTTTAGCTTCACACCTTGTCCCTCCCAACTTCGCCTTGTTGAGCTTCGTCAGTCCTTGCGGGCTGGTGGTGTTGGTGATGCCGAGGATTTTGTCTACCGCATCATAACGGTACTTGTTCTGCATCAGCTTGCTGTAGAGAAAGCTGTACCAGTATGGCTGCCTAAACAACCCGTTATTCCAAAATAATATTTCTTCCATCCAAAAAATAGAGTCTAAATCTATTGTTGCACGACGATATAAACGAAATATCTTTGGAATTTATTCTCATTTTCTTTGAAGCTATTTTCCTAAATAACAC
>CAUSYJ010000147.1:0-4220 GCA_963535845.1 uncultured Alloprevotella sp. | reverse complement strand
ATTATTTTACAAACCATTTTCTCCTTTTAGCGCGAGAAAAGAGTGGAGCGGCCAAATTTTTTCTTTGTCGGAGGATTTTGCAGGATAGTTTTGGGTGAGAAAAAGCTTATTTTCTGGTTTTTCACCTCAAAAACCGCACTTTTTTTCATTTTTCTGTTCGTTCGTGGCCTTATCTCGCTCGTCAGTTTCCTTATTCTGTCAGCTGGCTTCCTTATTCTGTCAGCTGACATCCTTATCGTATCCGTTGACGCAATAAGGAAACCGATGCTCAGGAGGATTGGATGGGGCGCTCTCTCCTTTTCGTGCTCGATTTTGTGGCCTTCGTGAAAGGGAAAAAGTAAGAAATCTGTTGATATTTTTAGCCCACGAATTTTCGCGAAAGGGGCGAAAAATCACGAATCAAGAAGCCCCCTCCAGCTTCCTATAAGTGGGAGTGCTCAGCTTTGGTTCTCGGATGGGTCCAACTGGTCAGACCTGTCGGAGAACCAAATGCGAGGAAGTAGAAATCCAATAAATTGTTGGAGAATACTGCTGCAAGTGGTAGCTGAGCACTCCCCCTCATGGGGGAGATGGAGGGGGCTTCCTATTAAGCCTTATTCCTTATTTCACCAGTACTTTCTTGCCATTGCAGATATACATACCTACGGGTAGGCGGTTCAGCTCTGATTCGTTGGCAACAGTAGTCAGATAGCGACCTTGCAGGTCATACACTTTTCCAGCATAAGCGGGGGTGCTTGGCTGCAAGGTGGAGAGACCAGTAGTTGTAGCCTTCACGATGTTAAGTTTGCTCCAATCAGCGTGAGCAGTAAACCATTCGTAGGCAGCTTCAGGAACGATGAGCGTGATAGCCTTGTAGTCGGTGATATATTGGAAGAGATCCTTAGCAAATACAGGAGCTTTCTTGCCTGTAAACCTGCTCCAATCGATTTTCTTCAACTTCAAGCAGTTTCCAAAAGCGTATTTCTGCAATGCAATACTTCCAGGCAGGATTACCTCTTCCAGCTCTGAACATTGATCAAACATGCTCTCCGTCATCGTAATGTTAGCGGCAGCTGAGAGGTCGCAGCGCTTCAGTTTTTCGCAGCCGAAGAAAGCGTCCGTCAGGTTGCGCACACTGCTACATCCCTTCATGTCGATGCTTTCCAGCACGCGGCAATTCTGGAATGCCGAGCGGAAGCTTACGAAATTAGCGGCCTCAGCATCAGCAGGCATCACCACTTCTTTGAGAGCCTTGCAGCCCTGGAAAGTACCCACGTTGTTCACACCATAAGTAACATAGAGATAGGTTTTAGCTTTGATGGTGGCCTGACTCATATCCACTTTTTCAATCGTAGTATTGCCCACTGGTGGGAATCCCGAGTTGTTACCGATAGCTGCCGTGAGTTTAGCGAAATCTTCAGTGCCCCACGCGCCAGTTAGGATCAGCACCTTGGCTTCTTTGAGAGATGCAGGAATATTCTCGGCATCAAACGTGAACGTAGTTTGCACTTCTTCAGCTTTCTCCCCTGCAACGATTGGCATACTGGAGAAAGTCATCTGGCTCTCTGTGGCGTGGTCGCCCAATTGTCCACCTCTATTTTTGCCCCAGCCGTAGAGCTGTCCCTTGTCGGTAAGTACGATAGAATAGCCCTCGCCCGAAGTGAGCTGAGTTACCTTCGTGTTGGCCGGCAACTTCACTTCTACTGGTGTGCCTGTATAGGTAATTCCACCGGTGGGGTTATCTACTGCCACGCCTGTGCCGTTGCCCAATGCGCCGTCCTCATTTGTTCCCCAAGCGTATAGTTTTGTGGCTACGCCGCCCGAACCTATACCCACGACTCTACCGTTTCTGTAGCCAGAAATGAAGGCTACCGGTTCTTTGAAAGCATTAATCTTGAGAGGTTGCTGCACCTTTGTGATGTTTTCATCGTTGAGTCCGAGAATGTTATTATCGGCAGAGCCCCAAACCCAAAGCGAGCCGTCGGCTTTAATACCGTAGGCAGTTGTAGAAACTGAATACACTTGCACCCAATCGTTGTCCGTACCAATACGAGTAGGAGTCTTTGTCTTCTTAGGCAGGTCGCACAGCGTACCATTATCATTCCAACCCCAGCCCCAAAGGGAGCCGTCGGTCTTCAAGGCAAGCGTCGTGTTATCTCCCACGGTCACTTGCGCCCAATCCGTGTCGGTACCGATTTGTTTAGGAGTGGTTTGGTTCTTATAGTTGCCCAAACCAAGAGTTCCGAGCTCTCCTTCGCCCCAACCCCAGAGCGTACCGTCAGTCTTAAGACCAATGGCGGTATGTCCGAAGAAGCGCGAAACAGAAACGCTTTTCCAATTGGTATCTGTGCCTACTTGAACGGGTGTCTTATGTCCCATTCCGTCGCCCACGCCTTGTACGCCTTTGGTGTTATCTCCTACGGCCCAGAGTGTGCCGTCTGTCTTGATGAAGAAGGCGTATGATTGTCCGGCCACGGCATATTTCCATGTCTTTTCAGTACCTACCTGTGTGGGCACGGACACTTTTTGTGCGCCACCTCCTATGCCCAGCTGGCCACTCTCGTTCCAGCCCCAGGCCCAAAGGGAGCCGTCTTTCTCAATAGCGTATGTGCTACCCTCGCCAGTAGTGACAAACTGCCATTGGTGGCTTTGAGCGTTCGCTCCACCAATGAAAAACATTGCGCATAAAGACGCCAACGTACCTTTGATAAATGTATTCATGACTCTGAATGTTTTGCTGATAAATTAGAATATAACTTTGCAACTTTCGCCGCGCGGACCTTCCACGATGTACAGGCCGCGGTTCAGTTGGCTTATAGGAAGTGAGGTCATACCAGCTTTCACCGTGAGGCTCTTAATGGTTTTCCCCGCTAAGTCCAATACTCTCACGCGACCCGCTTGAGATGTTGTGATTTGAAGTTGGTCATGAGCAACAACAGCCTTGAAGGAAGCGTTGTCAGAATTTCTTAGCGAACCGATACCCGTAGTTTCGAGCGGAACGCGAACCAGCGGGCAAATGGCAAAGCTACCCGTGCCGCCGCCGTACATACTGATGGGGCGCAAATAGTCGGTCTCGCCCTTCAGTCGCGCAAAGGAATTGTGCGCTAAGCGGTTGTTAGCGTCGGCTTCAGAAAGGGGAATGCCGATTTGGTCCGTCAGAATGCAGAAGTCCTCTGTACTTGGGTCGTTGCTAAAGCCTTCTATTGATATGAAGAACAAACCTTTGCCATAGAGATCCAAAGGTACATCAAAACGGAAGGCTGCCACTGCGCCGCCCTCTACTGGTGCCCATGCGCCGTCCTCGCCGTCTGCTTTGATATCCTTCATCTTCATCGTCTGAACTTCAACGGGCAGCGAAGTAAACTTAAGTTCGCCGCCCTCAGGAAGTTTCACCATCCAAACTTTCAGTACAAGTGTGGCATCTTCCTTATATTTCTTGGGTTTATGATGGAGGTACACATTGACACCATCAAGGTACATATCATCGCTTCCCATCATAAATAGATTTCCTACTCCAACAATTCCTTTGTTGTTAGTACCTCCCAAACAGCCGCCTACTTCCAGTCCTTCGCTGAAGGGAAGTAGGGCCAGCTGGTAAGTAGATCCCCACTTGCGCATATCGATCGTTGTGATTTCAGCAGTACCGCCCGCTTTGATTTTCAAGTCAGGTTTATAAGTGCTTACGCCTTTGCTTGTCGTCACCTCAAGTGTGGGGAAGTCGAAAAGGCCTTCAACGGTGTACTTCGCTGAAGCGTCCTGAGTTTGCTGGGAGCTAACGGTGGCTCCGGGTAATGTCCACTTCCACGCTGTAGGTCCATTTTTTGACGCATCCTTGAAAACCACATTTCGCTCCTTTGAAGCCAAGAGCCAAGCCCCGCCATTGATGGCTTTGTGCCTAACTAACAGATTGCACACTGCATTGTCCTCTTGCTTGATTGTAGCAATGTTTCGCAACGGGACTGGCAAAGCATACTGTGCATCTGTTGTGGTGATTGCTTGTGCAGCTCGTAGCTCTGCTTTGGGCTTACACGCAACACTCTTCAACACTTGTGCTCTCGCCTGCAACAAAGGTAGGCACAAGCAGAAGCACACTGATAAAGCAGTAAAGTTTCGTCTCATAGATGATATAATTTAAGTGATGACATATTGTCGGCCTCTAATCTACAGAAAAAAGGAGAGATTCACCAATATATATGACAAAAAATCAGAAAGATTTATAATTTCTATGAGTAGCTATGTTG
>CAUSYJ010000146.1:0-4238 GCA_963535845.1 uncultured Alloprevotella sp. | reverse complement strand
TCATACTCCTGTTCCGGTTCAACAGCTATCAAGGCAGCGTTTGGTATACAGCAGCCAATCACACAGCAGCAACGGTCAATAATTTATATTATGAAGTTATGACCTATCTCAATTTGGGAGATGTAAATGGCCGTTTGACTCACCAAAACACCTTGCTGACTCAAGAAAATGCTTATCTGAGAGCTCGATTGGGAGAACTCTCCCATCAGCCAACGCCCACAGAGCTAAATGTACGTCAGACGCTGGCAAACTATAAGCTATTGGACGCTATCGTTGTGTCCAATTCCACAAAGAAGGCCAATAATTATATCGTCATCGACAAAGGAAGTAGTGATGGCGTTCGCCCAGAAATGGGCGTTGTAGGAGGAGGTGGCGTTGTCGGCATCGTTTATCTCACTGGTCCTCATTATTCGCTTGTCATACCTGTTACTAATCACAAGTCAAGCATCAGTTGTCGCGTTCGCGGTCTGGGCTATTTTGGTTACTTACAATGGAGCGGCGAAAAATTGCTCCATGCTTACGTCAACGATATCCCTCGCTACGCTAAAATAAAGAAAGGAGCTATTGTTGAAACCAGTGGTTATAGCGCAGTCTTCCCGCCTGGAATTTTCATCGGTCGCGTGAATAGCGTTGGAAATTCACCAGATGGTCAGAGCTATCGTTTAGATATCACACTGGGCACAGACTTTGCCACCTTGCGCAACGTATGTGTAGTCATGACTCCTTATCAAGCCGAGATAGACACCCTAAAAGCCCACGCAGCTGAACAAGATGCTCACGACGCTCTCAATGGCTTGGAAACGATACAATAAACAGTGCTAAAAATGCGCTTCTTTGGCTCTCAGATGCGCGGGCTATAACGAACGATAGCTCCCTCCTGCAGAAAAATTGTTCTACAAACTGCTAAATGCTTCTTTATCCGTGTTTCAGACAATATTATCCCGCATAGGTTGGTTCTTATTGCTCTTGCTGCTACAAGTGCTCGTATTCAACCATATCCATATCATGGGCTACGCCACACCAATGCCCTATGTGTATTTCCTTCTCATCCTGCCCAGCAATACCCCGCGGTGGCTCTACATCCTACTCGGATTCCTGTTGGGAGTACTGATAGACATTTTTGGAAATACACCAGGCATGGCCGCAGCCACTATGACGGCCATCGGCCTTATCACACCGCTACTTTTCAACCTTTTCGGACCGAGAGATCGGGACAAAGATGACAACATCTTACCTTCAATGAGAACTATGGAGCGCTGGCCCTTCGTCCGCTACCTTCTGACTGCCGTTTTCCTACAGTGCCTCATCTTCTTCTCTATCGAATCATTCAGTTTCTTCAACTGGACTTTTCTGCTTATCAATATCGCCGGCTCAACAGTGCTGACTACGCTGTTCTGCATCGCCTTGGAGCTGATAAGAAAAAGGCCCTAATGAACACATACAATAATATAAGACACCATTGGAAGCCTACAATTTCAGCAACAGAAAGTTTGTGATTGGCGGTGTAGCTATTGGCATCATCCTTATCTACCTCATACGCCTTTTCACCTTGCAATTGTTGAGCGACGACTATAAGAAAAACGCCGACTCCAATGCTTTCCGGAAGGATATCATCTATCCCTCGCGCGGTCTCATATTCGACCGCAATGGCCAACTTATGGTCTACAACGAACCCTCCTACAACATCATGGTTACCATGAATGAGCAGCAGGGCATAGATACTCTAGACTTTTGCAAAACTGTTGGCATCACTAAAGAGTACTACATACAGCGTTGCGAAGAGATAAAAGATACGCGGAAGAACCCAGGCTACAGTCGATACACGCCGCAGGTTTTCATGACGCAAATACCTCCCGAAGAATACTCCCTATTCCAAGAAAAGCTTTTCCGCTTCAAAGGATTCTCCATTGAGAAGAGATCTATCCGCCACTATGCTGCGGCGGTTGGCGCACACATACTTGGTGACGTGGGCGAGGTGAATCAGACCAACATTGATAGTGATAGCTATTACCAGCCCGGAGACTACATTGGAAAGCTCGGGGTGGAACGTTCCTACGAAAAGGTGCTCCGCGGAGAAAAAGGCTTGCGCATCATGCTCCGCGACGTTCACGGACGAACGAAAGGTCATTATATGAACGGGGCATACGACAAGCTGCCAGTGCCTGGGCAAAACATAACACTAGGAGTTGATCTCAAAACACAAGAATTGGCGGAACGATTGCTACAAGGGAAAATCGGAGCAATTGTAGCCATAGAACCATCAACAGGACAGATTCTGTGCATGGCTTCCTCCCCCAGTTATGATCCCGGTATTATGGTGGGACGCGACCGCTCTAAGGCACACGAGGCGCTTTCGAAGAATCCGCGCAAACCATTGCTCAACCGCGCTATCATGGGTACATATCCGCCAGGATCTACCTTTAAGATATCACAAGCGCTCTTAGGTTTGCAAGAAGGTAGCATTAATCCGCAAATCAGTTTCCCCTGCCACCACGGCTTCAGCTATAAGGGACTTCACGTTGGATGCCACGGACACGCCAGCCCCATCAATCTAGTACCCGCCATCGGTACTAGCTGCAACAGCTACTTTTGCTGGAATCTCTTTCGCCTACTCTCCAACAAGCGCAAGTACGGTTCAGTGCAGAACGCCATGACTGTGTGGAAGAATCACCTTGTGAAAATGGGCTTTGGTTATAAGTTAGGCATTGATCTCCCAGGCGAAAAGCGCGGCATGATACCCAACGCACAATATTACGATAAGGCATACAAAGGCTCGTGGAACGGACTGACAGTTATCTCTATTTCAATCGGCCAGGGTGAGGTCACAGCGACACCTCTGCAAATAGCCAATTTAGCCGCACAGGTTGCCAACCGCGGTTTCTTCTACACGCCTCACGTTGTGCGTTCTGTACAAGGGGGCCAATTGGACACACTCTACACTCGCAAGCATTACACCGACATCAACCGCCGCTGGTACGACTATGCAGTAGCCGGAATGCGCAAGGCCGTTATTGACGGTACATGTCGTTCTGCAAATCTCCCCTGGTTCGAGGTTTGTGGCAAAACGGGTACGGCACAGAACCGCGGACACGACCACAGTGTTTTCATGGGCTTTGCTCCTATGAATAACCCTAAAATAGCTGTCTCCGTCTACGTAGAGAATGGCGGTTTCGGCAACGTTTATGGTGTTCCCATCGGGGCACTTATCATCGAACAATATCTTCGCGGCCAACTCTCGCCCGCATCTATGAGAAAGGCCGCGGTAATGCAAAATCGGCACATCAAGTATGGAGACTTTGAACGGTAGAAAATACGGCAATCCGGCAGCACGCGCCGATTGGGTCGTTATTCTTATTTTCCTGTTGCTACTAATTGCTGGTTGGCTCTCCATTTGTGGTGCGAGCCACAACTTAGGCGACACAGATTTCTTTTCGTGGGGCACGCGAAGCGGTAAGCAATTAGCGTGGATAGGATGCTCCATCGGCTTGGGAGGTTTCCTCCTGATGGTCGACGACAAATACTTCGATACGCTCGCTCCTTTTCTATACATCTGCATGATGCTTCTGTTGCTTGTCACTCCCTTTATAGCGCACGACATCAAAGGGTCTAAATCGTGGATATCCCTCGGCCCCGTCAGTTTGCAACCTGCAGAATTTGCCAAGTGCGCCACGGCTTTAGCGGTGGCTAAAGTTATCGGACAGTATGGTTTCAACCTCTCGAATATGCGCAACTTCTTCAAGGCCGCCGGTCTTGTTCTGCTCCCTATGGTGCTTATTGTGTTGCAAAAAGAGACGGGTTCCGCCCTTGTTTATCTGGCATTCTTCCTCATGTTCTATCGTGAAGGAATGCCTGGCTCTATATTGTTTACTGCAGTAGCAGCCGTTTCTTATTTTGTTGTAGGCATCCGCTACGAAGCAGATATTATGCCAGGTACGCTGACCACAATTGGGCAGTTCGCCGTGCTTATCATCATTTGGCTCAACGTCGTGGGGATGTGCGCCATCTACCTGAAGCGCAACAACAGTTGGTTCTGGTTTCTCTCCATAGGCTTGCTAATACAACTCATCGCCTATCTCGTTTCAGCCTTCATCAAGCCGTTCGACGTGGCGTGGGTGCAAATCGTTGGTATCATAGCCATGGCTGGTTATCTCATTTGGCAAGGCTTAGGCGAACGAATTAGATCCTACTCTCTCATTGCTATCTTCGCTTTAGGAAGTACTGCCTTCCTCTATTCGGCC
>CAUSYJ010000145.1:0-4246 GCA_963535845.1 uncultured Alloprevotella sp. | reverse complement strand
AATTCGAGCAGGACGACGTAGGAGATCAAAAAACGGTAGCCTGCGGGGCGGGACAAGATGGTAGAAATCAGAGAAAACGTCTGCCGAAGCAGGCGAATGAGAGGAGTGAGGAAAGAAAAAGACTTCATGGATAGCACAGAAATTATAAGACAGACCAAAAAGAAGGGGGAATTCACCGTTGCGCACCGTCATTTCGATGACGGTGATGGACGATGGCGTCATGCGGTGGGCGATTTTCTCCAACAAGCAGTGCCCAATGGGGCACAAACGCGGCATTGGGCAACGCAGTCTGTACCTAAAAATCGCAAGGAACCGAACAGGCGGCTCAACCATCGGCACCTGTCGTCGACGCCTCGCCATCGTACGGGGAGGAAAACGCACAATCTATTGGGCAAGCTTCGAGAGCGCTGGGCTCAGTCGGCGAGCCCAAGCGCGCATCGACCTGCTCGCAATAGGAATAAGCGGAGAGGATCATGAGCATACCGGTAGAGGAGAGCAACAAGGGGTTGGTTCCTGCGATTAAGAGGTAAACAACGTAGGTAAAGAAGACTCCTTGCGTGAAGGGATCGCTGCGATGGCGGAATAAGCGCACGAGGGGATAGGCAAATACGCCTAAGATGGGAAGCGACAAGAGGCCATAATTGCGCAACAACTCGAGGTACGTCCATTCGGTTTGCAAAGTCATCTCATGGAAACCTTCGGTATAGAAAGAGGTGGCCGGGCCTTGACCGATAAAAAGGTACTCCGGATGGTCGTTAAACAGTTGCCAATAGGATGGCAGATGTCCGAATTTGATAGCATTAGAGGCCTCGCCTTGCTCTGTGACCAGCAGGAATATGAGAAACAGAAAGGCGAAACCGATCAAGCCCAGCAGTGGGTAAACAAAATACTTCGCACGGCGGCCCTGCGAAACGGTGTTGACAATAGCAATGCCCAACAAACTGAAGGGAAGGAGCATGCTGGCGCGTGTGCCACTGACCAAAAAAGCGGAAGTGACGATGAGGGCCAATAAAATATTGAGCCAACGGTGGCCAATGCCGTGCAGCATTCGGTAGTACAGGAGGAAAGCGGAGAACGCCATGCAAATGAGCGTCTTGTAGTACATACCGAAAAACGTAAATCCCAAAATGTGACGGTGGGTCATCATGATGAAATTGTCGTGGGCCTTGACAAAATAGAAGATGGCTTTCTCGTAGACGGGACTTTGCAGCGTGAAACCAAAGAGCACGAGCAATAACGTTGTCGTGAGAAGCGTGGGGAATAAAGAACGACGGACAAAATCGTAGTTGCGAATGTAAGGCAAGAGTGCAAGCGGTGCGATATTTTTGAACGTTCCGGCCAACATCTCGTTGTCCATGGCGTTTCCTTGCATTTCGGCCGATAGATAGCCGAGCAACAGGGCAGCCGCTATGATGAGAATGTGCGGAATATAGCTCAGATCGGGTTTGAAACGCACCACACTGAAGAACATCAACAGGGCGAAAGTGAGCTCCTTGGCGTGGAACAGCGTATTGGTGGGGTCGATCATCACCACGGCAATGAAAAGGAACAAGAGGAAATTGCCAACCATTCGCAAAAAGAGGTTCATACGCGCACTTTGTTATAATCCCATCGGGGAAGACGGGTTCTCAATGGCGAGACCGGCCAAAAAGAAGCTTGAAATAGAAATAGGCTCCGGCACCGGTGATGGAAAGAAACAGAAAAGCGGCAAGGATCAGTGCCTTCTTCGGTGCCGTAGGACGCAGGGGCACGTAAGCATCTTCCACGACTGTGAAAACGGGGGTGCGCTCTTGGATCTTCGCTTCGGCCATCTGTACCTGTTGCTTCATTTGTGTGTAGGCATTGAAGGCGTTTTGCATTTCGTTTTCCAAGTCTGTGAGCTTCGTTTCATACGATTTCAACTCGAGGTCTTGGTGTGAATCGGCGTATCCGGCATATTTTCGTTGAGCTTTTTGGTATTTTGCGCGCAATTGTTTCTCGAGTGAAGAATAGTATGCAAAGTCTGCACGTGCCTTATTGGTACGATATTCTGTGATGAAGAGTTGGAGGCGCTTACGCGCGGCATCTGTCATCATTTTGGCCACCAACGGATCTTGAGAGGTACAACTGAGCGTGACGACATCGGTCTCCTTATTTACATCACAATGGATGCTACCGCGAATCCCTTTCACGACTTGCTCTTCAGATGCGCTGAGTCGATTGGGGTCAACGCCGGTGCTGGGGAAAGAGGCTTTGCTCGGCTGATCACCAAATAGGGATTTGATGGCGGCCACTGCGCCTCCCAGAGCCTTCGTCCACCACGGTGTGCGCTCCTCGACTTGGGTAAACTCGACGTAGGTCTTGTAATTTTTTCCTTTGATGGTTTGCACGGGTGTGTGGAGCAAATCTACCAGGAACTTATTGGTGGAAACGACGTCGGGATAGAGGTTGGGACTGATGGCATCCTCACCAGATCCGAGATCAACACCGGCCATTGAAGCCAAGGCGCCCATGCCACCACTCAACTTCTGCTCTCGCTGCGATTCGATGGCGAGACTCATCTTAGAAGTGTAGGTCTTAGGGATGCTGAACGCTACCCCCAAACCTAAAGCGAGACCGATCACGGCAGAGAAGAGAAAATACTTCTTTTTCTCTCCCAAATAGCGGAGCAACGTGGGAAAATCAAACTCGTTCATAAGA
The DNA here is from genome assembly GCA_963535845.1 of uncultured Alloprevotella sp. Lineage (GTDB taxonomy): Bacteria > Bacteroidota > Bacteroidia > Bacteroidales > Bacteroidaceae > Alloprevotella. The sequence goes on along the minus strand of CAUSYJ010000145.1, from coordinate 1,567 downwards.
AGCAAAACCTTGAATTAAGAGACTTGGGAACGCTTACGGCGCACGACGGAAAGAATTTGTCGCCCCTGTTCGGGGAAGACGTAGAAAAGCAAAAGACAAGCTCCGCACAGAAAAACGATTAGCTGTACAGACAAAGCCGAAAAGTGAGTGGCAAAGGGTAAACCTGCCAAGTAGACCAGCAAAGCTAAGAGTGCGGAAGCAAACACGGAGGGGATGAGCGACCGAATTTGCCAAGGCAAACCGAAGTTGAGTAAATTCAATCCTCCGAAATACCCATAGACGCAAAATGAAAAGAGACCTGCCAACACTAAGCCCCAAAGCATATAGACAAAACCCAGATAAACGCCGAGCCCGATGACGATGATGGAAAATAGTATCCGGACGATTTCAAGACGAAGGAACAATTTGCCATGGCCGAAAACCTGCAAAATATTCTGATGCAACACGACCAATGGCTGAAAGACCACCGATATGGCGAGAATTCTCAAAATGGGGACGGATTCTATCCACTTTTCTCCTATTAGCACGACAATGAAATGATCGGCCATGGCGCACAAGGAATAAAAAAAGAGGCTTCCAAGAAAAGCAGAGGTGACCAAAAGCTTTCGATATGCTTTTGTCAACTTACTCAAATCCGTGCTGCATTCGGTAAGGACGGGGAGCGAAACGCGCTGCAGTACGAACGCGAAATTCATGGCTATGAGAGAGGAGAATTGATCTGCACGGGTATATAAGCCTAATCGCCGAGGGGTATAGACTTTGCTGATCAGGAAATAGTAGAGATTGTTGTAAATGTTCGTGAGTAAGGAAGAGAAGAGAATACGCGAACCGAAACCGAACAATTCGTGCGCTGAGGCTGAAGAATAATGCAGTTTGGGAAAAGATCGCACTAACAACCATAACACGAAAGCATAGAGCAACTGGCGCAAGAGTTGCTGGGTTACGAGAGACCAAATCCCAAAGTCGTTGAACACCATCCACACGCCAACCAATGCACTTACCACTCCGGAACTTAAAGAAGCTACGGCTTGGGTACGGAAATCCAGCTCTTTGGTAAGACGAACCTTGAGCACGACGACAGACGAAGCGAATATAACATTCGTCCCTAATACGCGAATGACAGGAGTCAGCACTTCGCTCCCATTGAAGCGAGCTATTAGTGGAGCGGCAAAGAAGAGTAGCGTATACACGACAATGGCCGTCGCCATGTTGAGGAGAAAAGTCGTAGAATAATCCTCCTCACTGATTTTTTGCTTACGAATCAGCGCATTAGAGAAACCTCCATCGGACAATACGAGCGAAATCGTAACTAAGACGAGAGCGATACCTACGATTCCGAATATTTCCGGCGTAAGCTGACGTGCCAAAAGGATTCCCACGAGGAAGTTGATCCCCGTGCCCGAAAAATTATCGATCAGCCCCCAACCAAGACCTTTGGCAAAGCGCTTTTCTAACGACTGCATTCAACTATTCTCTTGAAAGATAATTCTACCCGATCAACATTATGTTTACTTTTTGATCACATTGACTACAATTGCAGTAAGCGTAACGACACTCATCAAGACGG
>CAUSYJ010000144.1:0-4306 GCA_963535845.1 uncultured Alloprevotella sp. | reverse complement strand
ACTAAACACAAAGACTATCTTGTATGAGGAAATTTTTACTTTTTGGGTGGATGCTCCAAGTTTCCATGTGCTCTTTTGCGGCACAAAATCTGAAGGAAATAGAGGTCGATGAAGGGCCGAAAACTTCAGGTATTGTCATAAACGAGATCCAGGCCTCCAATGTGGATATGTTCGTGGATCCTTCGTTTAATTATGGAGGGTGGATTGAACTCTATAACCCTACGTCTTCACCCGTCGATTTGAGCCGTTGTTTCATCAGTGACGATGCAACGAACATGAAGAAATGGACTCTTGAAAAGTCTGTGGGGATGATTCCTGCAAAGGGATTTGCCACACTCTGGTTCGACCATCATAGTCAATATGCAGAGTCGCAAATTGGCTTTGAGTTGGAGAGTAAAGGGGCAACCCTGTATATCAGTGATGCCGATGGGATTATTATCACTCAGCAGAAATATCCCAAAGCTATGAGTCGCACTTCCTATGCACGAACAACCGATGGCGGGACCAAATGGGCTGTAACTGCTATGCCAACGCCGGGCCGCACGAATGCTACAAGTATCTTTGCCGAAAAACGTGTGAAGAAGCCCGAAGTGAGCGTGTCAAGTCAGCGAATTAATGGCCCGATTAGCTTTGATGTGAAGATTCCGCAAAACACTACGCTGCGCTACACCACGGACGGTTCAGCACCAACATGGACGCATGGTGAGACATCGACTGACGGACATTTCACTGTGAGCGATGCGGCTGTGTTCCGCTTTTGTCTTTTTCAGGAAGGTAAACTTCCCAGCCATGTGGTGACACGTTCTTTCTTTAAGGACAATAAGCAAAACTTGCTTCCTATCCTTTCCGTAGTGTCAGCCCCCGAAAATCTCTATGGCGATTCGCTCGGCGTTTTCGTGACAGGTGTTAATGGCAAACCCGGTAATGGCTCTGTAGAACCGCGCAACTGGAACATGGATTGGGACAGACCTGTGAGCATGGAGCTTATCTCTCGTGATAACAAATCGCTCTTCAGGCAAGAAACAAATCTTTCTATCTGTGGAGGATGGAGTAGGAGTAATGTGCCTCATTCCTTTAAGCTGAAAGCCAACAATATCTATGATGGGGAGAATACGCTTGATTATCCGTTCTTTTCTGCCAAACCTTTCATCCGCAACAAAACCTTGCAGATGCGTTCGGGCGGTAATGATAGTTTCGGACGTTTTAAGGATCCTGCATTGCAAACTATTGTCCTCTCTTCAGGACTATACATTGATGGACAGTCCTACGAACCCGTTCTGACCTATGTCAATGGGAAATACAACGGTGTGATGAATATTCGTGAACCGAATAATAAGCATTATTCTTTCGCTAACTATGGTTTGTCTTCTGACGAACAAGACCAATTCGAGATGGATGGCTCGCTGGGCTATCAACAGATGGCTGGAACGGACGACAGCTTCAAACTTTGGCGACAGCTGGCCGAGCGTTGCACAGAAGACAGTGTGTACGAGCGTATCACTAAAATGGTCGATATCGATGAGTATTGCAACTATTGGGCTTCGCTGCTCTATCTCGAACCGCTCGACTGGGGACATAATAATATCAAAGGATTCAGAGGCAAAGCTGAGAGAAGCAAATGGCACCACGTCATGTTTGACCTTGATAGTGCTTTTGACGGTGATATGAACAAGATGCTCAACACCGTAGAAAGGTACTACACCGCAGTGGAACGCCCTGGGAGCGTTGTCGTAAGGGAACTCGCTCCAACCATCATATTCCGCAATATGCTTAAGAATGCTACTTTCCGTAAGCATTTTATAGATGCGTTCTGTATCATCTCAGGTAGCGTCTTCGAACCTAGTCGCTGTACGCACATTGTGGACAGTCTGCTCAACAATGTCAAAGAGGCTATGTTTGCAGAGGGGATCTCTCCTCTGGGCTCTGCTGGAACCATCAAAACCAAACTGACGGCAGAACGTCAGGCGGCTATGATTGCCAAACTGAAAGCTCATCCTTTGATGGAACTCAATGGCGTCGAAGCTGAACAACTGAATCTTTCTACCAATCTGCCGGAGGCTCGACTGCTGATCAATGATCAACCCGTGCCAACCAATAGCTTCAGAGGTGCACTCTTTTCGCCGATTCAGATCAAAGCCGTAGCACCTGCGGGCTATCGCTTCATGGGATGGAAGAATGTACAGCCCAAAGCCTCCAACCTAATTCAAACAGCCAGTGAGTGGGACTTCTACGATAAAGGCTCACTGGACGATCAAAACTGGAAAGCACCCAACTATAATAGTGCTTCATGGAAACATGGACGCGCGCCGTTGGGCTTCTCCAAAACTGGGGCAGGCTTCAATACGCAAATCAGCTATGGTGCGGATGCTGCCAACAAAATCCCTACTTACTATTTCAGAAAGACCGTCACACTCCCTGCTCGACCAATGCCGACCGATGTCTTTAACTTCAACTTCAACGTGGACGACGGGTGCGTAATCTATCTCAATGGAGTAGAAGTGGGACGACACAACATGAACCCCGGAATACCTACATACATCGACTTCGCTTCTACCTTCGCTGGCGAGTACGATAGGGCTACGATAACCATCAGTCCAGAACTCTTCAAAGCTGGGAAAAATGTAATTGCTGTTGAAGTACACAACGTCTCAGCTCCTTCTTCCGATATTTATTGGGACGCATCACTCGAACTAAAATCTTCGGCAACGGACAACGATTATGTGAGTACGAATCCCGTATATGAGCTGCCGGCAGAGGGGAACTATGAAATGGTGGCAAGTTTCGAACCTCTCAACGCTGAAGATTTGGCATACACTGAAAATCGTCCAGTGAAAGTGAATGAAATCAGTGCTTCAAACAGTGTCTTTGTTAATGAGTATGGGAAAAAAGATGATTGGATAGAATTGTACAACACCACAGATGAACCTCTTGATGTAGAAGGTATGTATCTCACCAACGACTTCCGCAACCCCGAGCTCTTCCGCATCTCTGGCGGAGATAGTATCAACACCGTCATCCCGCCTCATGGCCATCTCGTGGTATGGGCTTCTAAGCACATTCAGAAAAAACAGTTGCATGCCAACTTCAAACTGGCGGCTGAAAAAGGCTATGTGATGCTAACTTCTGCGGATCGTACCTGGAGCGATACGCTCACCTATAAACTACACAATGGAGATCAATCCATCGGACTTTATCCTGATGGAGGCACTCAGGCCTATCTGATGGATAAACCAACCATTGGTGCAGCAAATATTTACACTATGTATGCTGAACCTTATGCCGATGATAAGAATGGTTTGGTAACGTCCCTTTCCTCTCTTATCTCTCGTATGGGAGGCCTAAGTATTGCCTTCGACGGACAGGCCTTGACCCTCAAGAGTGAATACGATACCCATTGCCGCCTGGAGATTTTCAATGTCTCTGGACAAAAGATTTCCTCGAAAACCGTCCAACTCCCCGAAGGCTTCTCACAAGAATCTGTGAACAACCTACCAGTTGGTATCTATGTGGCTCGTCTGAGTGATAACGACGGCAACTACTGCTCCGTGAAATTCATTCGAAAATAACACATATCCCATTCTTAACCTAAAGCGCTGAAGTTGGAGGACTTCAGCGCTTTTTCTATGCCCCCAACTCCAATTGTTAGCACACCCACCAAGAGTCGTATCTAAAAAAACATGCATTCTTACCTTTTCCGATATTCCTTATAATATAGCTTCACTACAATAAGCCTGTGAGCTGACGCAATAAGGGCGTGAGCTGACATCCTTATTGTATTTTCAAACGCAATAAGGAAGCCAAAGCTTACTTCTATTATTATAGTAGCCCTCTTCAATAAAAAGTTGTAATAAAAAGTCCAGAAGCTTTAGAAATCTTGTCTAGTTTATTAATGTGTACATAATCAGTGCTTTACGCATTTGTGAGGTTTATCCGCCCCTCTGATGTCCCCATAGTTTTTCCCCAGAAAAGCTCGGATTTGAAACTTTTTTCAAAAAAAAGTAGTGTATAGGCTTTGCTATTCCAAAAACTCGTAGTACTTTTGCATCCGCAACCGAGAAACGAGGGTTACTCCTCCGAGGTTGTCAAACGTGATCTTTGAAAGAATTGACATAAACTTTTAAGAAGAGAAGTACAAGAAAAAAAGAGAACAAGATGCAGAAATGTATCATGTTCGGGTAGAAGAAGTAAAAAATCAACCGTTAATTTTCTTATAGATACGGACGTTCTGAGTAAAACAGAAAAAAGAACAAAATCATATTTACAATGAAGAGTTTGATCCTGGCTCAGGATGAACGCTAGCTACAGG
>CAUSYJ010000143.1:0-4308 GCA_963535845.1 uncultured Alloprevotella sp. | reverse complement strand
TATTTCGCTTTTAAAGGAGAATATAGCACAGCTCTAACATTTATCATCGTTGGTGCAATCTTCGATTTCTTCGATGGTTTTGCCGCACGCCTACTGAAAGTATCCTCCCCTATAGGGAAAGAACTTGATTCGCTTGCTGATGTCATAACATTTGGTTTTGCCCCTGCAGCCTTTATCTTCTCCAAGCTTGGTTTTTATTTCACTGCTGAAAGTGGAGAGCTTCTTGTTCATGTCCCCTGCTTGGCCTTCCTCGTTGCAGCCTTCAGTGCTTTGCGATTAGCTAAATTCAATCTTGACGAGCGCCAAACTATGGGATTTATAGGCCTTCCAACGCCTGCCAATGCTCTTTTCTGGGGCACGCTCATCGTTAGTTTGCCCGATTCGTTCTCCACTGTGTCATGGCTTCCCTACACCTTGATTATGGGTATCTTCATTAGTTGTTGGTTGCTCGTAAGCGAAATTCCAATGTTTGCCCTCAAGTTTAAGAGTTTCGGGTGGAAGCACAACGAGCTGCGCTATGTGTTCATTCTTCTCAGTGCTGTTCTGATTGCTATTTTAGGTTTTGCTGCATTTGTGATAATCATTCCGCTTTATATTATTGTTTCTGTAATAAACAATAAGTTTTCTAAACAGTAGTACTTTTCATTTGGCATGTGATTTGTTCTTTATGTGAGCAGATACAATATTTAGAAATTAAATTATGACACAACTATTAGGCTGCTTAGGCGCGATATTTTTTACTCTCTTTGCTATCGTTCTTTTGCCCGTACTTCGCTTGGGGCATTTCCTTTTTGGAATGAACAAGCAAGCAGGCCGATTCACAGGAGAGAATACACGCGAAGAGCAGCATACCCATCAGCAAGAATCGCAGCAGAAAGAACAGAAAATATATCAGCGAGATGAAGGAGAATACGTTGATTTTGAAGAAATGAAATAAGTCTTAATCCGATAATTTAGCTAAACTATAATCCCGGGGAATGGAAGTTCTTCGGGATTCTTTATACTTGTTTATCAGTAAGTTATAAGCGTGTAAAAATACAATACTTGCGTTTTAAAATATCCTTATTGCGTCAGCTGACATCCTTATTGTATCCGTCAATACAATAAGGGTGTTTTTGAATAGGTATATATCTGTTTTTAGAGCAGAAAAATGGGACAATTTCTATCTTGACTTTGAGGAGATAATTCTGCCAACAATTGTGTGGCCGAAAAGGAAGGTAAAAACTTTGTCATGTTTCAATTGTCTTTGTATCTTTGCGTTTATGAAGTATTCGTTCATCATTCCGGTTTACAACCGTCCTGACGAGGTCGATGAATTGTTGGCTTCGCTCTGCGAACAGACCTTAAAGGATTTTGAAGTCATAGTCGTTGAAGACGGCTCCACTATTCCGTGTCACGATGTTGTGGAAAACTATGCGGGACGGCTTGACGTACACTATTTTCAAAAACCTAATTCTGGCCCAGGCCAGACGCGCAACTATGGCGTTGAGCGAGCACACGGAGAATATGTACTTATTCTTGATTCCGATGTGGTGCTTCCAGTTGACTACCTATCTGCTGTTGAAACTGAACTCACGCAGCATCCTTGCGATGCCTTTGGCGGTCCAGATCGTGCCCACGAGAGTTTCAGTCCGATGCAGAAAGCCATCAACTATGCTATGACATCATTCTTCACAACAGGCGGTATTCGTGGCGGAAAAAAGAAGATGGACAAGTTTTATCCTCGTTCGTTCAATATGGGCGTACGTACTGATGTTTACCAAAAGCTCGAAGGTTTTAGCAAAATGCGTTTTGGAGAAGATATTGACTTTTCTACTCGCATTTTCGAAAATGGTTATAAAGCCCTCCTTTTTCCTACAGCATGGGTATGGCACAAGCGTCGGACCGATTTGAAGAAGTTTTTCAAGCAAGTTCATAATTCAGGTATTGCACGTATCAATCTGACCAAGCGTCATCCCGGTACTCTCAAACTTGTACACTTACTCCCAATGGTCTTTACTCTGGGCGTAGGTTTCTTGTTGCTTCTTGTCCTGGTCGGCCTTCTCCTCATGGCTTCGGGCGCGCTGGTTTGCCACTCAACGGATTGCCCCGTGGCTGCATCTTTCAATAATTGTAGCTTCCTTGGTGAGTATCTCGTTTGCTTTGGACTGCTCCCACTCATACTTTATTCGCTCATTATTTGCGTTGATTCAACTCTGCAAAACAAGAGTTTAGGCGTGGGGCTGCGCTCTATTGCGGCTGCTTTTGTTCAACTCACAGGATACGGTAGCGGTTTTATTCGTGCCTGGTGGCAGCGTTGCGTTTTGGGTAGAGGAGAGTTTGAAGCTTTCAAGAAGAATTTTTATAAATAACATACACCGCCTCTTTGGCAGTAGGAATCTAAAGACGAATGGCTCCCGACATAAGCATCGATATTCACCCCGCAGTGTTTTCCCAAAGCCCGAAGGAGCAGTCTCCTTCTGACAAAGAGCACTCGCTCACTATTCGGAATTGGGACGAAGCCGACCGACCGCGCGAAAAATTGTCTGCACGAGGTGCAGATTGCTTGACTCCCGCGGAGCTCCTTGCTATACTCATTGGTAGTGGTACGCCGCAGGAAAGTGCCGTGAGTCTGATGCAACGCATCATGAAGGATTGCAATGGTAGTCTTCGCAGATTGGGACGTATGTCGATTGCAGAATTGTGTCGCTACAAAGGGATAGGGGAGGCAAAAGCTATCACCATTCTTGCAGCGTGCGAGCTAGGAAAGCGGAGGGCGCAAGAACCCGCTTCGGCCGATGTGGTGCTCAATAGTCCTGAGGTGCTCTACGAATACTTCCTTCCGCGCATGGAGGACCTTGCAGTGGAAGAATTTCACATTCTGCTCCTCCGTCAAAACCTCTCTCTCATCTCCGATATCTGCATCGGGCGTGGTGGGCTGACGGCTACGGCCGTGGATGTTCGAGTGTTGCTACGCGAAGTCTTACTGGCTAAGGCCACAGCCATTGTGATGTGTCACAATCATCCCAGTGGAAGTACTAATCCGAGTCAGCAAGATGATCTTCTCACAATGAAAGTGAAACGTGCGGCAGATCTGATGGATATTCACCTTATCGACCATATCATTATGGGCGATCGCACTTTTTTTAGTTACAACCAAGCAGGACGGCTTTAATGGCTTTCTGCTCTATATACAGATTATAATGACACAAGAAGAAAAGACCAAGATTGAAGAACGTATCGTGGAGGTTCTCAAAACTGTTTACGACCCTGAAATTCCCGTAAATATCTACGACCTCGGCCTGATATATCGCATAGATTTGCAGGAAAATGGCCAGCTGGATGTGGACATGACATTCACAGCACCCAGTTGTCCCGCAGCCGACTTTATATTGGAAGATGTTCAGACAAAGCTCAATGCTGTTGAGGGCGTGAAACAAGCTCTTGTCAATGTCGTTTTCGAACCCGAATGGGACAGAGACATGATGACGGAGGAAGCAAAACTTGAATTAGGTTTGATGTAAAATATTGCGAAATGAAGAACGTCTATTTTCTGTCTGATGCACACTTGGGCAGCTGGGCCATACCACACCGCCGTATGCACGAGCGTCGCATCGTCAACTTTCTCGACTCTATTAAGAACAAAGCCGAGGCGATCTACATTTTAGGCGATCTCTTCGACTTTTGGCACGAGTATAAATATGTGGTGCCTAAAGGCTATACGCGCTTGTTGGGAAAAATTAGCGAGCTGACAGATAATGGTGTGGAAGTGCACTTCTTCACAGGCAACCACGACTTGTGGGTACACAACTATTTTGAAGAAGAATGTGGAATGATTGTTCATCGCGATATCGCTTGTGTGACAGAAATTTCAGGGCGTTTGTTCTATCTGGCTCATGGTGATGGCATTGGCTCTTCCGATAGAAAATATATGCTGCTCCGCCGAGTATTTCATAATAGCCTTTGTCAGCGTCTCTTTGCTAGCATTCATCCCCGTTGGGGTATGTGGTTTGGCATGAAATGGGCTGAGCATTCTCGACGGAAACACGAACTGGAAGGTGGAGAACCTCCTTTCTTTGGTGAGGACAAGGAAGAACTCGTTGTTTTTGCAAAGAATTATCTAAAGACGCATCCCAATATCAACTATTTTATCTTTGGACATCGCCACATAGAATTGGATTTACATCTCCAAAAAGAGTCGCGCCTCTTCATTCTCGGTGATTGGATTGATAAGTTTACTTACGCTGTGTTTGACGGAGAGCATATCTTCATGGAGAATTTTATCGAAGGCGAAACCAACCCATAAAAAACATAAGACACATTCATAAC
>CAUSYJ010000142.1:0-4381 GCA_963535845.1 uncultured Alloprevotella sp. | reverse complement strand
AGAGCGTCTGCCTTACAAGCAGAGGGTCGGCGGTTCGAATCCGTCAGCGCCCACCGAAAGTTAAAAGGACTTCCGAAATGGAGGTCCTTTTCTCTTTTTATATACTTATGATAAAATGAGGTCTGAACAGCAGAGAGCATAGGGAAGAGAAAAAGAAACGGCACTTATTCCGCAACGAATAAGTGCCGTTAGAGTTTTATCTATGTCTTTTATTGTTCGCCAGCTTGACGCTTAGCTTCTTTAATCATCTGGTCGCTTGGGATGACATATACTTCTACGCGACGATTCTGCTGCTGACCTGCTGCTGTAGAGTTGCTGGCTACGGGGTTAGATTCGCCGTATCCTTTCACTTCTTTCACCTGATAAGAATGGATGCCATTCTTAATCATGTAAGCACTTACGCTGTTGGCACGCTGCTCAGAGAGCGCTAGATTCTTTGCCGAACTTTGTTCTGCTGTAGAATTTTTCCAACCTTGGTTATCTGTATAACCATAAATCTGCAAGTTCATGTCAGAGGTAAGGTTCTTAGCGAAAGTGCTGAGATCTCTTTGTGCAGCTGCGCTCAGAGTATTCTGGCCCGTAGCGAAGAGCAGGCCAGAGTCGAAAGTAACCTTTACATAAGTAAGGCCTGTTTGTGAGTCTTTGATTACCTCAGCTTGTGCATTGGCCATCTCTGCCGCTTTCTTAGCTTTGTCCATCTTGTTTCCAATCAGAACGCCTGCTCCACCACCAACAGCCGCGCCAACGGCAGCTCCAATGGCCGCACCTTTTCCTTTACCTGCAAAAGCTCCAATCAGTGCACCGAGGGCTGCGCCTGCTGTACCGCCGATGGCTCCACCTTTTGCTTTGTTTGTCATACTGGATGTGTCACAGCCGCTGAATAACGTTAGAACGCACAGCAACATAACTGAAAGTTTCGTTCTCATAATGTTTCGTTTTTGAGTGTTGTATATTATAATTGGTTGCAAAGCTACGAACTTTCCAATTATATTAGTTAATTTTGTAGGCAAAAATAACTAAAAAAGAATATGGCAGCAGAATTAAAAAATCTGACTAAACGTAGTGTAGACTACTCTAAATGGTATAACGAATTAGTTGTGAAAGCTGATTTGGCCGAACAAGCAGACGTTCGCGGATGTATGGTTATCAAACCTTACGGTTACGCAATTTGGGAAAAAATTCAGCAAACACTGGACGGAATGTTTAAGGAAACGGGAGTGCAGAATGTATATTTCCCGATGTTGATTCCCAAGTCTTTCTTGTCGAAAGAAGCTGAACACGTGGAAGGTTTTGCAAAGGAATGTGCAGTAGTGACACATTATCGTTTGAAGACCAACGATACGGGCGATGGCGTAGTGGTTGACCCTGCTGCAAAGTTGGAGGAAGAGCTTATTATTCGTCCAACGAGTGAGACGACTATTTGGAATACATATAGAAAATGGATTCACAGTTGGCGCGACCTGCCACTTTTGTGCAATCAGTGGTGTAATGTGATGCGTTGGGAAATGCGCACACGTCTTTTCCTTCGTACTAGTGAGTTCCTTTGGCAAGAAGGTCACACTGCACATGCTACACGTGAGGAGGCAGAACAGCGCGCGCAGCAGATGCTGAAAGTTTATGCAGATTTTGTTGAAAAGTATATGGCTGTGCCTGTTGTTCAAGGCGTTAAGAGCGAAACAGAACGTTTTGCAGGTGCGCTTGATACCTATACCATTGAAGCTATGATGCAGGATGGTAAGGCACTGCAAAGTGGTACTAGCCATTTCTTGGGACAAAACTTTGGTAAGGCATTTAATGTACAGTTTGTTGACAAAGAAAACAAGATGCAATATGCTTGGGCTACAAGTTGGGGCGTTAGTACGCGCTTGATGGGAGCTTTAATTATGGTACACTCCGATGATAACGGTTTGGTGTTACCTCCGCATCTTGCTCCGATTCAGGTCGTAATGGTGCCTATTTACCGAAAGGACGAAGAGTTAGAAGCTCTCAATGAAAAGTTTGAAGCTTTGGCTCAGCGTCTTCGTCAGCTTGGGATTCGCGTGAAATATGACAACTCAGAAAACAAACGTCCTGGCTTTAAATTTGCCGATTACGAATTGAAAGGTGTTCCCGTGCGTCTTGTTATGGGACCAAAGGACTTGGAAAATGGAACAGTAGAGGTTATGCGTCGTGATACGCTGGAAAAAGAAACCCGCCAGTTTGAGGGTATCGATGAATATGTAAATACGCTACTGGAGGAAATCCAAACAAATATCTTCGAGAAAGCTAAGAAGTATCGCGATGAACATATCTTCGAGTGTAACAACTACGAAGAATTCAAAACGCGTGTAAAGGATGGTGGTTTCTTCCTTTGTCCGTGGGATGGAACTACAGAGACAGAAGCACGCATTAAAGAAGAAACTCAGGCTACCATTCGTTGCGTCCCCATAGGTGTAGATCAATCTAACCCTGGCGTTGATATGGTGAGTGGCAAGCCTGCAAAATATAAAGTCTTAATAGCAAGATCTTACTAGTATTTTGATTTCAGTTAATAATCTAACAATAGAATTTGGAGCACGTCCGCTTTTTACGGACGTGTCCTTTGTTATTAACCCCAAAGACCGTGTTGCGCTGGTTGGCAAGAATGGGGCAGGGAAGTCGACCTTACTCAAAATCTTGGCTGGAGAGCAACAGCCTACGGCGGGCGTAGTGGCTTTGCAGAAAGGTTCTACTTTAGGATATCTCCCGCAAGTCATGGTTCTTAGCGATGAGCACACCGTGTTGGAAGAAGCTGAGAAAGCTTTTGCGGATATAAATCAGTTGCAAGAACGTATAGCTCGAGAGAATCAAGAGTTGGCAGAGCGCACGGATTATGAAAGTGAGGAGTATTTGAAGTTGGTAGAGACGTTTGCCCATGATAATGAGCGCTTCACGATGATGGGAGGTCTCAACTACCATGCCGAATTAGAGCGCACGTTGCAAGGGTTAGGTTTTCAACGTTCAGATTTTGATCGCCCTACGCGTGAGTTTAGTGGTGGTTGGCGCATGCGTATCGAGTTAGCCAAACTTTTAATGCGCCAACCTGATGTTCTTCTTCTCGATGAGCCAACCAATCATCTTGACATTGAAAGTATCCGTTGGCTGGAACAGTTTTTGGCTAAAAGTCCAAGTGCTGTTGTGCTTGTGAGTCACGACCGCGCCTTCATCAATAACGTAACGAATCGTACGATGGAGATTTCTTGTGGGAAGATAACGGATTATAAGGTGAAGTATAACGAGTTTATGGAGCTTCGCCAAGAGAGACGTGAACAGCAACTAAGAGCCTATGAGAATCAGCAGAAAGAGATTGCCGATATTCAAGACTTTATTGAGCGTTTCCGTTATAAACCTACGAAATCAGTGCAGGTACAAAGCCGCATCAAGCAACTGGAAAAGATTGTACCGATTGAAGTAGACGAGGTGGACAATAGTTTTCTTCATCTGAAGTTCCCTCCTTGCAATCGTTGCGGCGATTATCCAATCATCTGCGAGGACGTTACGAAACGTTATGGTGAACATACTGTTTTTCACAATGTAAATCTCACGATAAAGAGAGGAGAAAAGGTGGCGTTTGTGGGGAAGAACGGCGAAGGTAAATCAACCTTGGTTAAATGTATCATGGATGAGATTCCCTTTGACGGTCACTTGAAATTAGGGCATAATGTAGAACTTGGATATTATGCTCAGAACCAAGCGCAGTTGCTGGATGAGAATAAAACTGTGTTCCAAACAATTGACGATGTGGCAAAGGGAGACATTCGTTTAAAGATTAGGGACATTCTTGGTGCTTTTATGTTTGGCGGTGAAGCCTCAGACAAGAAAGTGAAAGTGCTAAGCGGTGGCGAGCGAAGTAGGTTAGCAATGATTCGTCTCTTGCTTGAACCTGTAAATCTTCTCATTTTGGATGAGCCTACGAACCACCTGGATATGCGTACGAAGGACGTGCTCAAAGAAGCCATTCTTGCTTTTGATGGAACGGTCATTCTCGTCAGTCATGATCGCGACTTTCTAGATGGATTGGTCTCTAAAGTCTATGAGTTCGGAGGTGGAAACGTCCGAGAGCATATAGGCGGTATTTATGATTTTTTGCGAACAAAAGATATTGATACTCTTGATCAACTTCCTAAGAGAGCAGTTGTTGAGGATCTTGTAGCCAAAGAAGAGCCAAATGCAGGAAAGCTTAGCTATGAGCAGCAGAAAGAGCAAGCTAAGCTGAGACGTAAAGCAGAAAAAGAGGTGGCAGATTGGGAACGAAAGGTCGAAGAGATAGAACAGCGTATTTCCGAAATGGAACAACAGATGTCTACTCCGGAAGGTGCCTCAGAAATTTCGTTGGCTACACAGTACGCCGAAGTAAAAAAGC
>CAUSYJ010000141.1:0-4448 GCA_963535845.1 uncultured Alloprevotella sp. | reverse complement strand
GGTGTGCAGAACATGGTGTTCGCTTTTACGCTGTTAATGGATATCTAGATGAGGATAATACAGAAGATCATGATGCAGAGCGAAAATCGAACAAACATTATAGTCGAAAACTCAAAGTAGATTGTTTCATAGACGATCGTAATGTAGGTGGATTACCTGATTGGGGAGCCATTTATCAAATGATTTCTCGTCACATCAGTTACGAGCAGTACATTGAAGAAGAACTCGGTCATGTTTCAAGAAAAGAACCACGCAAGAAAAAGCACTGGTGGAATTTCTAAATACTAAAAAGAATCGCATTTCACTGATACGTCCAATATTAAAGTATGAAGATTTTTTCTCAACAACAGTTGCCTGACATCGATGCAGCCACCATTCAAGAACAGGATATAAAATCAATTGATCTTATGGAACGTGCTGCTCAATATGTAAGCTTATACCTTTCGAGCCTTAACTATTCTCACTACGTTATCTTTGCAGGACCAGGCAATAATGGTGGAGACGCCTTAGCTGTGGCTCGTTTGTTAGCAGCAAAAGAAGGTAATACCGTCACAGCTTATCTCTTCAACATTGGCAAAGGACTAAGTAGCAACTGTGAAGCTAATCGCAACCGATTAGCTGAATGCCCTAATGTAAACTTTACAGAAATTACGGAAAAATTTGAGCCTCCACAGCTTTCTGAAAATACCGTTATCATTGATGGGCTTTTTGGAACGGGTCTCAAGAAGCCGCTCAATGGAGGTTTTGGAGCATTGGTACAATTCTTCAATGCCTCTTCAGCTCATATTGTCAGCATTGATATGCCCTCTGGACTTATGTGCGAGAACAACGCACAGAATGTACGCAACCATATCGTGAGAGCAAATACAACAATAACTTTTGGTGCTCCCAAGATAGCTCAACTGATGGCTGACAACCATGAATTTGTGGGTAAGCTAATAGTAGCAGATATAGGTCTTTCAGATGGAAAAAGTAAGGGATTAGACTCCAACTACGAATTCACTGACAAAGAAGACATTAAGAATATTATACGAAAGCGCGATCCTTTCGGACACAAAGGAACATTCGGCCATTCTCTTCTTATTGCAGGTACATATGGGATGGCTGGTGCCGCAATTCTTGCAACACGTGCTTGCCTTCGTAGCGGTGTAGGAAAAGTCACTGTTAGAACCCCTCTTCGCAATAACGACATCTTACAATTAGCTGTTCCAGAAGCAGTATTAAATCTCGATAGTCATGAGAAACATTTTTCTTCACCTATCAACACAGATGACTATACAGCTTTAGCTATAGGTCCAGGCCTCGGAATGAACCACGACACAGCAGTAGCTTTTATCGAACAGGTGAGACGTACTCGCATTCCTTTAGTTATTGATGCAGATGGACTTAATATCTTGGCTGATCATAAAGGATGGATACAACAAATACCGTCTGACGCAATTCTTACACCGCATTTTCGAGAAATGCAGCGCATAGGCTCTCATTGCAATGACTCCTTTTCTGCACTGACTGAGACACAAGAAATAGCGATAAAACACAGCTTCTTTATCATTCTTAAGGGGCATTTCACTGCGATTTGTACGCCCGAAGGTAAAACCTTCTTCAATCCGACAGGCAATAGCGGGATGGCAACAGCAGGCAGTGGTGATATTCTTACAGGCATCATATGCGCCCTATTAGCACAAAAATACACACAAGCAGAAGCTTGCAGATTGGGAGTATATATACACGGATTGGCAGGCGACATTGCAGCTAGCAAACTCGGGGAAACTTCACTCATTGCTTCCGATATTATTGAGGCTATCCCTGAAGCCTTCTTACAACTTTCAACCAGAGACACAGAGGACTTGCCTTCACCAGATTTTTTATTTTTGAAATGAAAAAGATTTTCGTTTTTTTTCTCGGCTGTTTCTGCACTCTTTTATTAAAGGCACAGACAGAAGTAACTCCCTATCAACCAGGAATAACTGAAAATGGCATTACTTACTTTCTACCTAGAACAGCTTTTCACATTGTCCTAACAATGACGCGCACTTCATACAAGCCAGGGCGCTTAGCTGCATATGCAGAAGTATATCTACGTCAGAACAATGTGGTGAGAGAGGCTTATGATGAATGGACAATTCAGAATATACGCATCGAACCCTATGGTACGCCCGATAAGAGCCAAGCCTATACAATCAAACTAAAGCCGCGTAGCTCTGCTCCTCTTGTAAGTCTCACGCGCGATGGGATTTTACTAGGAATAAACACTTCTGTACGATTACCTGGAGAACTTACGCAACCTTCTATTACGAAACTCATTGCGGACTCTACTGAGAACTTCGGAACACAAGAAATGCTTGCTGCTGGGAATATCGACAAACTTGCACAACTTGCAGCCGAAGAAATTTTCAATATTCGTGATAGTCGTTTAGCATTGGCTAAAGGAGAGGCTGATTTTATGCCGCAAGATGGTGAGCAATTAAAACTAATGATGGCAAGCCTAGACAAACAAGAAGCTGGACTTTTAAAACTTTTCCTAGGAACTCACACTTCTGAAACTCGCGTCAGTACAGTAAATTGCATACTAAATACTCCTATCGAAAATAGCGTACTCTGCCGTTTTTCGTCCCAAAAAGGACTCCTCAATCAAGACGAAGCTGATGGCCAGCCCATCTACATTAGCATGACGTCTCGTGAAAATATTCCTCATGCAGTTGAAACTACACAGAAAAAGCAAGAAGAAGACGTACGATACGTTGTCCCTGCTGTAGTTCAGGTGAAGATTTTTGATGACAAACAAATATATACTAATTTAGAAACACCTGTAGCTCAACTCGGACGTATTGAACATCTTGGAGGCGATTTATTTAATAAAAAAATGAATACGCACATCACCTTTTCTCCTGAAACAGGCGGGATTCTCCGCATTGAGGCAGAAGGACAGAATCAATAAAATGTAACATACATATACTAACTCTGTCCTGTCAGCTTATAATATTCTCTCTTTAATTCAAAATGAAAAAGACTCTCGTTTTTTCCCTTTTTCTTCTTTTGTGCTTCCCCGTGATGGCACGCAAAGTGGTATATCATATGAAGCATTTTGGTATTCACCAAAACAACACTGATAACACAGCTGCCTTAACTAAGTTCCTCCAAAGCCATCCGCCTAAATTGGGAGATGAAGATAAAATTGTTCTTCGCTTTGATAAAGGTACCTATAACTTTCGCTTAGAAGAAGCTCCAGAGATAGAATGCTTTATTTCTAATCATGACCAACAGCCTTTACGCAAGGCTGTTTTCTACCTAAATCACTATGAAAATCTTACGATTGATGGAGGTGGGGCGCAATTTCTCTTTCAAGGAGCCTTACTCCCAATTGTTTTGAACTATTGTGAGAATGTCACATTAAAAAACTTTTCGATTGATTTTGTTGACCCACAAATAGAACAAGTAGAAATCATTAAAAGTGACACCACAGGTATTCGCTTTAAACTCTCACCTTTTTCCCGCAATACGAAAGATTATCAGTGGCTCTTTACAGAACAAGGGTATTTTGAAACACAGGGAGAAAACTGGCGTTCTCATTTTGCATGGGGTATAGGCTTTGATAAAGAGACACGCCACATTCTTTATAACACTGGCGATTTAGGCATAAATCTTCTTAATTGCTGTCAAGAAGGAGAATACTTTTATGCTCCTAATTGGAAAGACTTACGACTCAAAACTGGGAATATTGTAGCAATGCGCAACTACAATCGCCCGTGCCCGGCTATTTTTCTCAACGAGAGTAAGAATACAAAACTTCAAAATGTTACTGTTAACTATGCGTGGGGAATGGGACTTATCGCACAACGTTGTACAGATATAATCCTCCATGGTTTTAATGTATATCCGTCCAACGGGCGCTATTTCTCCACACAAGCAGATGCCACTCATTTTTCTCAATGCCGTGGAAAAATCATCTCACGCAAAGGTATGTATGAGGGCATGATGGACGATGCTATCAACGTACATGGAGTATATCTCCGTATCCTTCAACACAAGGATGATAACACTGCAATTTGTGCTTTTATGCACAGTCAAGCCTATGGCTTTAATTGGGGAAACACGGGCGATAGTGTTCGCTTCATCAACTCCACCACACTCGACTCTGTACAAACAAATGTTATCACGGCAATCCGCCCACAAGATGCCGTAACACTGCAAGGGATGAAGAGCTTTCTCATCAGTTTTCGCGACCCAGTACCTGCAGAAGCAGATTGCATAGAAAACCTCAAATGGACTCCTTCTATCGTTTTTTCGGGTAATACGATACGCAACAATCGTGCCCGCGGCGCACTCTTCAGTAGTCCAAGATACACTCTGTGTGAAAAAAATCTTTTCGATCATACGTCAGGTTCAGCAATTCTTCTCAGTGGCGATGCCAATGGGTGGTACGAAAGTGGCCCAGTGAACAATATAGT
>CAUSYJ010000140.1:0-4511 GCA_963535845.1 uncultured Alloprevotella sp. | reverse complement strand
ATGTATATTTTATGTAGTGGCTATAATAACTATTGTATAGTCACTACATTTTTAGTAATGAAGTATAATTGTGACAAAGATTGAAAGGACACAAATATGACGATACGAGAGTTTATTACAAGTCATAAAAAGATTGCAGCTATGATCGCTGGCGGTACGTTAGCTGCTGGACTAGCGGTAGGATTTGTTGTTTGGAATGGGAATAACTCAACAATCAATACAACACAGCCTACTCAAATTCAGAATGTCCCCACTAATTCTGATAAGCCTGCTTCTAACGATAATAACGACAATCAGAGTGGCGGGGATAAAAATGAATGGGCATCTTACGGCGTAAAAGATTCCGATATTAAGACAGATGTTGCGGGTCACTATACAAGTGAAACGTATACAGCGTTTACAGACGCAGCGTCAAAATATCAAGGTGATGAAGCAGAAGCCTTCCAGAAGAATCTGAACTTTTTGCGTGACGAAAACGGCGGAGATAATAAAGGTGTACTAGATAGCACACGACTTACTATGAAGCCTAATGAGAATCTTGAATACAAGACAGACGGTGGCAAAATGGAGGAGAATGTTGTCAACTTCATGAATACCGTTCGTGATGAATTTAACTCTATTGAGTTTGTGGACGGCAATCCACAGGTAACAAACTTCTTCTATAAATATTTTGGCGCAGATCAAAACAATCTTGCTAAGGGATATGTAAAGAGATACGCACAGGGTAAGGGCGAAGTAATCAAGGCTATTGTTTATGCCCCTAACGATAAAAACTATCCTAATGGCTACCCTGTATTTATTTACACAAAGTCAACTCCTCTAAAGTTTGACGGTACATATTTGCCAACTAGATACGATGTAATTCAAGGACTCTATGATCCTGTTCAAAATCAGTTGCAGATTGACAAGGTGTATAGCAACATCAAGCAAGTGTTTTAATTGGAGGTTTTTATGCCAAACGATACTAAGACAGATTCCGTTAACACAAGTGAATCAAAACAAGGCTCTGAGAGCCGTTCTAAGCGCACTTTTACACGCAGACAAGCAATTATAGCTACAGTTGGCGGTTTGGCAGCCGTGGCTGGTAGTGTTGGCTTTGCAGTATGGTCGAACGGTAATAAGCAGTCACAACCTACAGATGTTGGTGGGATTACAAATGTCCCCACAGCAAATAAAGATAAGGTTGACTATAAGAGTATTCGAGATAATAGGTTGAGTGAGCATACAGACCAAAATGTTATCAACGAAGATACTGGCGTTTTTCATGATGTACCTTTTGATAAAAAGTTGGATCGTATTCCAGACCTTTGTGCTTGGGTGCTTGCATATGATAATCACTTCCCGCACTCTAACACCAACGACAATAAGGGTGCGATGATTGATTGGCTTGATAGAAACTACAATCTAACCGTTGACGACTCTAACGGTAAGATTGATGCTATTTACAAGCCTGTTTCTGGTACGCAGGCTGGTTCTATGCCAGTTGTTTTCTGCGGTGGCGCAACTACTTATAAAACAGACGATCCTTTGGTTTACAACATTGAAGCAATCGTCCTAAGTAGCAAGATTGCTTACGATCCTATTCATGAAAATGCTGAGGACGTATATAACAATGATGCTATCCCACAGTTTAAGCAGGCATGGGCGCAAAATTACACGGAGTTTATCGACAAATATAAAAAAATTGTAAAGATGACTTTGGTTATTGACGCAAATAATAACGCTCATGCTACAATTAAGGTCAATGACGATCAAGCCGATTGGATTGAAGGGTAAATTATGGCAAAGCGTTTTTCTTTTGTAGGACAGGCAAGCGATTCTAAGAAGGTTTGTGCAAACAAGACAAACCTGCAGACTAAGCTAGTTCGTGCAATTCTGTACATTCTTTCTGTTCTTGCAAGTTTGACTGTTGTCACTTTGATTAGTAAGAATCTTTTTGATTATGTCTGCGGATTCTTTGTTGTTAGCCTACAGGTTTGGAGTATGCAGGGTATTTTTGCAAGCGCAGATGCTTTTACTGTTGCCTACATTTCTGTAATTAGCGCAGTCACAATTTGTTCTCTGCTTGTTGGCATTCGTCTATTCTCTTTCATTTTCAAGATGTGCGTAAAGCGCATTAAAGAGGTTAAAATTGAGGGAAAGAAGAAGGACGATAAAACTTCCAGCGAGGTAACAAATGACTAAAGAAGAGTATCTTGAACTCGAAAAGATTAAAAAGGAAGCACGTTACGAAAAGTGGCGTGCTTTTAAGCAGAAGGCAAACGATTCAATTAAGAATACCTTTCATGGTGAGGTAGGCTCTGTTTTTTGGTGCTTTGGTAGACTGATTGATATTTTGAAAGTTGTTGGTGCAACGATTAACTATGGCTTTAATCAAGCCTTTTCCTCTGTTGCCAACAATAGAGATAATGAGGTTGACTAATGGCAGTAAATAACAAAACAACCGATGAGCAGCATGAAAATGAGTTTAACCGTACCTACAATTTTATGGTTAACATTCTTGAAAGTGAGAAGCATCGTAAAATTCCCGTACCTTTCTTAGAGAAGATTCTTACGGATAATAAGATTCCTCTTTCAAGACTATTAACTGGACTTGGATTAGAGATTTTTGTAGTAACGGCATTTTTCCTATTCCCGATTACACAAGTCCCAGCAATGGCTGGATATGTATTTTTACCATTGCTTTTTGTAACAATCGCTTTAACCGTACTTGTCCTTTTCTACATTGCTCCATACGATGCAAAGACGGTACTATCCGTATCTGCTAACCTTGCATTTAACAATTTTCTTGAAAAGATTAGGCTAAAGAGTAATGACACAAGTCTTAAAACTTATGGCATTTACAAAGTTTATGACGGTGGTACTGTTCGTTTTTCAAACGGCGATTTTGGTGCATTGTATAAGGTGAGCGGTCACTTGGGTCATGCAGTTTTGCCTAGAGTTGCGGATCAGCTTTCTGTAGCTAGGGCAAAGTACATGATTGCTAAGAAGTCTGATACACAAGAGCAGTTTTTGATGTTTATTGAGCCTGTTGACGTATCAAGTCAAATTAAGATGCTCAATAATGTCGTAAAGAGTGCAAAAGAAAGTAATGACGAGGATTCCGATAATGCTCTTTTCCGTGAGTATATGGCAAAGATTTATAAGGAATATCTAAATAGCCGTGTAAAGGAAACGGACACGACCATCACACAGTATGTAATCATTCGCTCCTCCTCAACCGCACTACTAAGAGAGTCTATGGACTTGTTCGCTGCGTTTGTTGAAGGTTATGGCATTTACTCAAAGAGTATGCTTATTGACTCTAAAAAAGAGGTAGAGAGCGTATTGTCCGATCCATTTAAGAACTAAAAGGGAAGTATATGTCTAAGAAAACAGACTCCGCAGATAACAAGCAAAAGAAATCGCCCGCTTTTTTGAATACAAAGATTAAGCTGGTAAATGGCGATACTTTGACTTTGGGTGATTTTCCTGCATATATTCATGAAAAACTACACGATGGAAAGAAAGACGATACTCTTAAACTCCACCGTGATAATTTAACTTCTCCAAACCCTATTGAGTTTACCCCAGCTTATTCTGTTCGTGATGGACTAAAGATTGCAATTATGCACTTGTATGTATCGCAGGGCACAAACAGAAAGCTATCCCCAGTCGATATGCTCAACTTTAACCCTGCAGGTTCACTCCTAAGCGGAGTAAAAATGACGCTTTCTGTTCGTGAGATTGTGATTAACGGCGATGAGAAGAAGAAGCTAACTTCCTCTCACTCTAAGGGTAATCAAGAAGCTATCCAAAACGAAAAGAAAGACGATGAGAGCAAGTCTGATAAAAAGGCAGAAGATCCTGTACGTATTCAGATGAGAAGTGCAGAAGAAGAGGACTATGCTGCGTATGCTTTGCTTGCAAGCAACTCTACCCCTGTAGTTGTATTCAGTATTGAACTTCTGCTCTCTGCATATTCAGAGGAACTTCTTTCAGAGCAGATTAAGATTTTGAATAGGTCGCTTGCCACAGAGCCGAAAAACGATGGCGCAAAATGGCTACAGATTCCTTCCGATCAAAAAGATCGTATGGAAAGTTTTTATGCACGCATTGAGCCTTCTTTTGAGTTGTTTACCTCTACTGGCGACAACTATGCAGGCATTAACTTCTCCGTATCAAACGGTATTTTTGATGCAGAGGGTATTCCTATTGGGCAGGACACGCTAAGCGTTACTTCTTCCTCAACCGCTATGTTTGATTTTGACAAACATACAAATCGTATTGCTATGGTTGCAATGCCTAGTGATTATGGTATGGGTCGTTACGTAAACGCTGCAACAAATTCAAGCATTCCGGTAGCTTCGCTTGTGGGACAGGTATGCGCAAACAATATCATTATGCGAGGTCACAAGGCTAAACATCTTATTTTTAATGACTTTGATTATCAGATTAAAGGTGTTTACGCACGTCCTATTGATACGACAGGTGCTCATGCGTACCCTGTCTCTTATACACATCTGACGCTG